>JACPCC010000062.1 GCA_016179995.1 Candidatus Woesearchaeota archaeon
TTTCTTTTCTCTTATTTCTTTAACCACACTAGCAGTTACAGTGTCACTTTTTTTAGTGTCATCTTCTTCTAAATTTTCGTCAGCACTATCTTCTACACCGTTCTCTGCATCATCTTCTGCGCTATCTTCGACATCTTTTCTATTCTCTTTATTTGATTTTTTTTCTTCTTTTACTTTTTCTCTAACTTCTTTAATGCTTTCCTTAACTTCTTTTACCTTTTCTTTAAGCTCTTCTGTTTTACTTTCTCTTTGTTCTTTTCTTTCTTCTCTCTTGTCTTTAATTGCTGTCTTTAGCTGTTGGATAATCTGTTTAACTTCTTTTTTACTTTGGGCGTTCTTCAATTGGTTAGCAATTTCACTTATTTCTAAGCCCTGAATTCCTGCTTCTTTAAGTCCTTCTTTAGATTTTATTTGTTCTTTCAATTCTTTTAGTTTATCTTTTGCTTCATTTAATTGGGCTTCTGCTTCAATAGTATCCTCGCCTTTAGCCTTATCTTCTTTGATTTTTTCGGCAGCTTTTGCTAGGCGTTTTTCAGCTTTCTTTAGTGATTTGTCAGCTCGTTCTAGTCGTCCTGAAGTTAAACCTGATTTTTGGTCCTCTTGTTCTTCTGCAGCATTAACTTCTTCATCTGTTTTTTTAGCTAAGGCTTTATATTTTAATTTGGCTTGTTCTTTCTTGGCAGCGATTTTCTCTTCCATTTTCTGAGCTTTATCTTTTATTTTGCCGAATACTTGCTCTAAATGAGCTAATTGTTCTGCATTCATTTTTGTGCGCAATTTTTCTAAAATTCTGTCTTTGACGGCGCTTACTTTCGCATAGTGTCCTTCTACACTGTTTTGTAATGTTGCGACTGTCCCTACGGTTTCTAAACTACTGTCTGGGTTATCAGCGCTATCTACTGCTTGAGTTGATTCTTCAGCATTAGTAATTGCTTCTTCATAATTTTGCTGAGCTTTGGCAGTAGCTTCGGTATTACCTTCTTCAACCATCTGTTCAGTTTCGGATAGTCTTTCTTCAGCAATCTCTAGGCTTTTTTCTGCTTTTGCAGATTCGTCAAAAGTCAAAGCTAGAGCGATGTTGTCAGCTAGAACGTCTAGACTGTATAATGCGGAATCTGGGGTGACACCGGCGTCTTCTATTACAATGGTTTCTTCAGCAACGATGGTTTCTTCAGCAGTAACAGTACTAGTTTCTTCTGTCGTTGCTGCATCTGTGGTTGTCTCTGCAGAAGTAGTTTCTTCTGTCGCTGCAGTATCATCCGCTATTTCCAAACTTGTTTCTTCTGTGCCGGTTACTTCTGCTAAAGCCAAGGGCAGGCTAAAAATTACCAGCCAGACCAGGGCTAAACTTAATATTCTATTTTTCATGGTTTACCTCGTGTTTTTTACTATTTTTGTATTTTTTACTGTTTTCATCTACTTCATTTACTCTTTTTTCTCCATTTGTTTTTACTGATTATCTATTACTCAACTGATACTCCAGTTTTACTTAACTGATACTCCAGTTAGTTTTTCTAGAATGAGAATAGTATAGGAGATATATAATTAATACGTGAAACAAGGTGTAACAACATTAAATTCGATTAAACTAGAAGTTAATACTCACCAACACTTCTTATTGCTTCTCTTAGCTTGGCTTCATTATCTTGAAAAGTTAATCCTCCTGATTGATAATGTGTGCAATTTCCTTTACCATCTATGATAAAATAGGAAGGGAATGAATCGATGCATTTAGGAAAATTTTTTCGACAATAACTATCTAATTGGATATCTCCTCTATTGGCAATTAATACATTATCAAAATCCATCCTATGCTTGCGTGTATCATCAAGCCACTCTCTTTTATCTGTGGCAAAATCTTCTCCCCAACCGCTATACAACCCTAATACTTCTATTTTGGAGGTGAGCTCATTTAAGATGGGAAAAGATTCTTTGCAAGGGGTGCAACCATATTGGATAGTATGGATTAGCAAGGGATTTTGATGATAATAATCACTTAATTTATTTAATCTTCCATCTAGTGACCAAACATCGAGATTGGGAAAATTAAAATAAATAGATGATTCTGTCACTGGTTTAGATCTAGAGGATTTAATTTCATCAGTACTAGATTCATCTGTTCTTAACTGTTTTTTTCCTGTCCCATATAACTTATCTTCATATGATCCTTTGTTATAAGTTCTTGGTGTAATAAATGAAAAACAACCAGTTTCTAAGGCAACAAGATTGACTAGACCTCCAAAAACAAATGTTCTTCTGTTCATTATTCAACTTTATCTGCATTTTTATCTTTCAATCTGATCTTATTTGTATTGCCAAACGGTATCTTTTCAATTAAGCTTTTAGCTTCTAAATTTCTAATCTTTCGCGACAATTTTACTTTAGAAATTCCTGTCTTTAGAACTAATTGCTTCTGCCATAATTCTTGGTTGTCTGCTTCAAACAGAGTTTCAATGATGGCTCGCTCTTCTTCAAAGAGGTTTCTGGTGAGGTCTTTTTTTATTTGTTCTTTGTTATCCTCTATTTCATTACTTTCTATTTTAGTATTATTAAACTTATTATTCTCTTTCTCTGTTGTTGCGGTGATATCTTCTTTTGATTTAATTGATCTGTGTTTAAAGTAACTAAAGAAAATTACTACCAAACTCATTAAAACCACTATCGGGACTAAAATTAATTTTAAACTAAATTGTTTATTTTCTTTATACATCACCATCAAAGTTTTACTTTCTTTTAAATCTGTTTCATCCCAATAAATATTGATGCTTTTTCCATCAGTTGTTACTTTTTTAGTAGTTGGGAAGATGGAAGGCTGAGGTGAGCTTAATGGATATTTGAGGGTAGCACTTTCTGGAAGTATTAATTTGACTATAATTTCTGGTGCTTCTAGATTGCCTAAATCTAAGATGAAGTAATTGTTATCGGTCTCTTCTATCAAGCTTTCTGTGATGTATTTGATAGTGAATGAAGTGTTTAACTTTTTATTAATCGTTAATAGTTTGTAGTCTTTAAATTCCTCTACTTCAAACTCAGCATTTTTAACTTCAAGAGCGGCGGCATCTTCTGGAATGGCTAAGGTGATTGTCTTGCTTACAGCAGAGAATTGAATGTTTTCTTCTACGATTACTTTATCAGAAATGATTGTATAAATACCTTTGTAACTTTCTATTTCTGCTATGTTATTTAGGGCTAAAGTTTGAGTAGAGGTAAATACTAAGAATAATAGGAATGATAAGCTACATAAAATTAAAGATAGTTTTATTTTTTTCATGACTATTAGACATATAATCACACCTGTAATTTACCTTAAAACTTTGCTCCTTCACCAAAGATCATTTCTTTTCTTTGTTTTTCTAAGAAGCGGTATACCGTTCTATGCATGGCTCCTTCTAAGAGCATGCCCAAAGCTCGTCTGGCCATTGAAGCATTGGCTGTTTCTCCGATAATAGAAGCGGTTTTTCCGTAAACCGAGATTTCAGTTTCTGTTAAGCGTTCTATTTCTTCTCGTGATTTTCCGCCTGTACCAATAACTCGGCCTTTAATGCGCTGCAGGATGTTTTTATTTTTGCCGGCCATTTCACTTAAATCCATGATCTCTAAAGCATAATCTGGTTTGAGAAGTAGTAAAGCAGTTTTGGGATTGAAACCTCGACCTACGGCGCGGACAATTTCTTTAGCGGTGTATAGTTTTAATCCGTCATTACTGGTAATTTGGACGTCTCCTTCTTTGCTGATATCTAACTTGCAGCCGGAGTTTTCTTCTATTTCTTTCTTGGTTTTTCCTTCCGTGCCAATTAAGACAGCGACACGTTCTTCAGGTATCTTTAATTCGTAAGAGAACTCATCTAGATTGTTGAAGTCTTGACTATTTGAATCTGAATCTTCGTTCAAGTCTTGATTCAAGTCTTCATCAGAGGGGTTATCAGCCTTTTCTTGGCTTAAGATGCGTTCTTTAGTCTTAGTTTTTGACATTTTGGGTGGTTTTGTTAATTGTTTTTTTAAATTAGTTATTTCTTTAATTAGCATCTAATCTATCATCTAATATACCTATTTAAACCTATTTTTGAGCTTTCTATTTTAATCTTTCTTTAAAAAAAGATACTTTTAGAAAAATTATTCTCTATCGCGTTCGACACCTATGAATTTTATGTTTGAAAAATGGTTCAGTCTATCTGCCCACATAGTGGTCTGTAAGATCTTCGGAAAAACATTAACTTGTTTTAATTCTTCTTCAGAAAACCACTTCAATTCTTTTATAAAGTGTTCATCTTGTCCTTTACCATACATATTACTCATGGTTTCTTTTCCACCAAGTATATCTGCGGTGATGTATATGTCTATATTATTTTGTTGAAATTCTTCGTAAATAAATTGTCTCAAATAAGCAATATTTCTACTTTTTATTTTAAGACCAACTTCCTCAAAAGCCTCTCTTTCTGCACATTCAAAAATAGTTTCGTTATTATTTATACCTCCACCGGGTGGAACCCACCAAACATAACCATTTTTAGGATTTACATGTTTAACCATTAAAATTAGATTATCCTTAAAAAGTAAAGCACCTACTCTAATTCTGTTTTGCATTTTGTAAACTTCTACAGTTTAGTACGAACATAGCTAATCATTCACTCTTCTTCAACTTTTCTACTGCGTTCTTAAAAGCTTCTTTTTGTTTATCCGTAAGAGAGCCGTATTTCAAATAATTTATCTTTATACTTCGTAGAAAAGCATTATCTTTATAGAATTCTTCGGGAATATCTAACATTTTCTTAATTTCCGGATCAGTAATTGTGCCGCTCATTTCTGATTTTTGGCACTGGTAACAGACGGGAAATTTGTTCTTCCACGTAACTGTAACATAATTGGTTTTGCATTTATAGCACTTCTGTTTGTATTTGATGGCTGGCATGGTGTTTTTCTTCTCTCTGTTTATTTTTTATTATTATGATGGTTATTACTCTCACTCTTCTCTAAGATTATTCTTTCTTATTATATCTATTTATAGTTTTAGGTTCTAATTTAACAATTTCTTTTTTTATCTCTTCAGCATCTGCTTTTACACCAAATTTCTTAAAAAATTGGCAGACATTCTTTAAATCACGTTCGAGTAATTCTTCTGAATTGGGTGTTTTTGTAACTGTAGCTTGAGAAAAATCTATCAAATATGGTTTCTCGTGGTGATTAAGGATGTTGAAAGCGGAAAGATCGCCGTGAATTAAACCTCCTTGATATAGTTTTTTGACTTCTTCTATGACTAAAGCAAAGAACTTTTTTGGGTTTTTTGGCGGCAAGTCTTTTAGTGGAGGGGCTGGTTCGCCAATTAGTTCTTCAACTAAAATATGGGACCTCCAAGAGATAGCTTTTGGTACGTTAACGCCAGCTTTAGCTGCGGCGATAAGATTGCGATATTCTCTCTGAGTCCAGGCAAAAATGATTTCGCGGCGTTTTTGCTTAAGGAACATATAACGCGGGTCTGTTCTAATGTATTCAAACATACGTTTAAAGTTGCAGTTTTGCACACGATAAATCTTGACGATAACATATTCTTCACTTCCTGCGCTTCGTTTTTTGGCTAGAAAGACGTTGCTTTCTTTTCCTACTTTTAATGGCGAGACGAGTTCATCAAAGATATTATGGCTTTCTAACTCAAAGAGATTTCTTTCAGTGTGATTGTCAAAGACGCCTTGAAGAGTTTTGAACCGTTCTTGATAAGTTCGAGTGACCATGTTTAGAGAGAAGAGGCGATGGTGGTATTAAAGGCTTTCGGGGATAGATTAAAATAGTTGTCTATAATTTAATTATATAATAATCACTTTGTTTTATTCAATAAAAATTGGTCAATACTCCGCAGCTTGCTGCACCCAATTTTTAAGAGTAAAAATCCCTTTTGGATGCCCACAGCTTGCTGTGGGGATTTTTACTTAAAATGCCCTCTAAAATGCTACCTAAAAAAGTATTATCTACTAAAAAGAATAGTATTGACTGGAAAAAGAAATTAACTCCCCTTCAATACGAAGTTCTGCGAGAGAAAGGTACAGAGCCTGCGTTTAGCGGCAAGCTTTTGCATAATAAAAATAATGGAGATTATCTTTGCGGGGCTTGCGGGGCGCAGTTATTTTCTTCCAAAGATAAATTTGATTCAGGTACGGGCTGGCCGAGTTTTTCTGTAGTGAAAAATGAAAAAAACATTGAGCTGCGAGC
>JACPCC010000063.1 GCA_016179995.1 Candidatus Woesearchaeota archaeon
TAAATAATTATACAAATAGTTATGTCTTTTAGATATAGCAACTATTAATAATAATCTAAAAATTAATGTCAGTTGCTATAGTCTAAAATACAACGTATTTCTAAATAGTAAATTGCGTTGATAAAATTAATTTTATAATATCTTTTATTTTCTACCAATTAACGCAATTTACTATATTGTGGCCAACTTCTTAAAAATCAAACAATAGTGATGATGGACATTTGGAACAAAACTATATTTATAGCCGTAAGGAAATAAAGTTTTGTTGTCTTGACACCAGATTCTCTCGCCGCGTAATTGATAATGTTTAGTCATTTCTTTGGCAAAGTCCCAAGCCAACGTCGTATAATTGCCTTTTTCCATGTAATTTTGCAAAATAACGACCAGATAAGCGTTGTCTTTAAGCTGAGGTTTAAGCTCGACAAAAATATGAGAGAGACGCTGCAAGAAATCTTCATAACTAGGAGCATTGCCTAAATCGTTTGGATCGTCGCTATACTTAGTATCAAGATTTTCAGTTTCTCTCTGTTTGGAAGCCAGACCTTTCTTATTGAGCATAGGACCATAAGGCGGCGAGGTAATGACAAAGTCGATTAAAGGCAAGTTATATTTTTCACAATAGACCGCTAAATCAGCAGAATTGCCTTGCAGAACTAACTGCTTGCAGAACATACGACTAGGGGCGTTTTCATCAGTACTAAGCTTGTTTTGACTTTCTAATTCTTTAATTCTATCTCGAGCGATTTGAGCGTACTTCTCCTGTAGTTCTATTCCAATACCATTTCTTTGTGTCTGATGACAAGCAACTAAAGTACTGCCCGTGCCTAAGAAAGGATCGAAGACAACAGCGCCAGATTTAGTAAAGAATTTGATGAAATCGACAATCATATTTTCCGGGTATTTAGCCGGATGAAGCATCTCATTCTTCTTTCTCGGCGGAGGATTGTGCACGAACCAAGTTTTAGTGAATTTCAGCCATTCTTGTGCTGACAGTTCATTTAGCATATTTTCAGAATCTTTTGTGGTCATGGTAATTTAAATTGTGACGGTATTTTTAATTGTTAGAGTATTATTAGTATTATTGATATTATTATTTTAGAGAAAAGAGGATTATAAAAAGATATGTGAAGTTAAAAAGAGATATAGAGTTAATGAGATAGGTCCATATGTCTAGTTTCATAGTTAAATAGATAGTTTGACCTAAAGAAACAGGTTGATATTTATTCTCTTTGAAAAAACTATAACCACTCAGAAAATTTCACTTGAATAAAAATAAAAAAATAAAAAAACAAAAGCTTAAAGCTTTATTTTCGACCACGAGCCATTTTGGCTTTGGCGACGTTTCCTTTTTTGTCAATGAAGTAAAGGTAGCCTTTTTCTTTCTTAACGCCAACTTTCTGTACTAAATCTACTTTTGCTTTACCCTTCTTTCTTCCAGCCCTACTCATTTTGGCTCGGGAAACATTACCCTTCTTGTCGATGAAGTAAAGGTAACCTTTTTCTTTTTTAATGCCTACTTTGGCAACAACTTCAGCCATTTTCACATCCCTCCTTTTCTATTAACTTTTTATACTTTTATGATTTATAGAGGGAAACAAAGGTAGTATTTAAAGCTTTCTTTTTTTCCGACGGTACACCGACGGAATTGGGCAAAACAGTGGTTTAAAGTTTCTTTTTAAGAAAAATAGGAGGTAGATACAAAGACCCTTGAATAATTAATAGTAATAAAAAGCCAATAATAATTGTCTGGTTAACAAACCCCAAAATCATAAAGAAGAGGATAATACTTTCTAAAACACCTAAAATGCGGCCAATAGTAAGAACTGGAAATTCCTTTTTAATGGCGAGAAAACCACAAATAAGGAAGATGAGCATTAGTATTAAAAAAATGTAAATCCAATTATAATAACTCTCTTTATAGAGAATAGTAAAGAGGACCATAATAAAAAGTATTTTGTCAGCCCAGCGGTCTAGATGTGTGCCTAATTTAGTTATCCAGCCATATTCTCGAGCCAAATAACCATCAGCTAAATCAGTAAGTAAAGCTATAATAAATAAAGTGGCAGATAATAGGATATTGCCGTTTAAAATGAAATAAGGGATAACAAAAGCCATTAAAAGACGAAGAAAAGATAGTAAGTTAGCTAAATTGAGTTCTTTATTAGTTTTAGTCGTGGATTTGAACATTTTTGCCCCAGATAATAGTAATGTATTTTAGCATTAAAGTAAGATATTTTAACATTAAATTTTGTAAAGTCTTTTAGCATCAAATTTTGTTTTGGTTTATTTTCATCAGGAATCCCATATAATTAGTTAGCAAATGAAGCAAAGGACTCACTATTAATAATATTAAGACAATCTCTACAGGAGGAACGTACATCAAAAAACCAAGTATTATAGCACCAAAGACAAAATCTAACTGATCGAAAGGAATCCAAGGTTTCCCAGGAGATAAATCCGCTTTGCGTTTATAATAACTTTTGACGGCATCGCCTAGTAATGCACCAAAACCAAGCAAGAAACCAAATAAAATAGAAAATCCCGTATAATCTATCAATGCTAAATTTTGAAATCCATTAATGTAAGCAAGTTTTTGAAGCCAAAAAGTTAATACTCCAGCTACACTTCCAAAAAATAAACCACGCCAAGTTTTGTGCGAGCCTAGCTTCTTTTCCCAAACTGGTTTGTTTAAAAATGGTATTTTCTTAACTAAAACTGGTGCCATATTAGCAAAGTAAGCGGGAAGAAAGAAGTACAAAGCTTTGGCGATGAGTAAAGGAATCATAAGTTTGGTTTGATTTAGTTTAGTTTGGTTTAGTTTAGTTTGGTTTAGTTTGGTTTAGTTGGGTTTAGTTTAGTTTAATAATTTAATAATCCTTGTTTAATTTAATCAGTTTAAGAAAATAGTTTAAGTTTTTAAATGTAGCTGTTGTGTCGGCATTTAATATAATCTTAAACTAGGAATAGTTTTACTAACCAAGATTATAATCTCTAGTTTAGCCAATAGAATTATTTAAAAGTTCATCACCAATAATCTTGTTATGACCAAATTTTCTGAGATTGAGAAAGGAGCATTAGAGAGATTTGTAACTAGCGCTGATGCTCCCATCTATGCTTGCCGAGCAGAGGTTCCTTCAGAAGTCTTCGGCGCTTTTGGCTCTTTTTTTAGCAGAAATCCTAAAGATTTGAGAGAACATTTGTTAGACGCCATTGAAGGTAAAATTAAAGGTCACGAAACTACTGAAGGAGCAGAAAACCTAAGAAAACTAGCACTCGGCGAATATGTTAACCCTTCTCATGCTCTAAGAAGCGGTCTTTCCAAAGCTCAAGATTTCTTTAAACAATGGTTCGGAAAATACGGGCATGAAAGCATTGCCAATGTTGTTTGGATACCTTTTGTTGGTACGGGAGTGAGCCAAATGTTTGCTAAACAACTAGCTTATGACCAATTAGCTTTTTTTATAGAACAATCGACCAGATTTGTGAAATTTGACGTTGCTAATCTTTACTTAGACCCAGAAATTATGAATTGTAATCACAGAGACAGATATGTTGAAATATTAAATAAAGCTGCTCAAACTTATGAAACATTTACAGAATTAGCAGCGCAGTATTATGGAAAAGAACTGCCCTTTGAGAGATGGTTAAGTTCTAAGATTGCTCAAGAAGACCCCATCATCAAAACAGAAGAAAAAGAAAAACAAGTTGCTTACAAACGCGAATTAAAAGCTAAAGCGTTTGATGTGGCCAGATTATTATTGCCCCAAGCTGTTAAGACCAATATTGCTTGGATCTTAGATGCACGATCTACAGAGTTTGATATTGCGACTTGGAAAGGTCATCCTCTGGCAGAAATTAAAGAAAGCGCCAAAATGATTGAAGAAGCTGGTCGTGAAATTGCCCCCTCAATTTTAAAATACACTGCTGAAAATAATTATTCTGGTCAGCAATTACGAGGATTTGAAGGAGCTCTAGATTTAGAGTTAGAAAAATCTCCTCTTCAAAAAGGAGTAGATATAATCTCTCATGACCCTGAAGCATTAGATAAATCCCTAGCACTGTTATTAATGAGGAGCAATCGTTCAGCTGATTTTTCTAGATTTTATCAAAAAGCTAAAAGTTTCTCATTTGAGGAAAAAATACATTCTCTAAAAGAGATTATAACTAAACATCGAGGACCAAGAGATCAAAAAGTAGATGTAGAAGAAGCTTTTGATTGTCTGGGAATAACAATTCAAATAAAATCAGATATCGGAGCGATAAGAGACTTGAGAAGACACCAAAAATGGGACCGCAACGAAGGGGTTTATACCCTAGATAATGGATTCTACCTTCCAGAGATAGTTGGTGAATTTGGAAAAGAAGCAGTCCAAGCTTACACACAAATAATGGAAGAAACTTCTGATGTCGAACATAAAATCAGAGAAGAGCACCCTTTTGCTGTACAATATATAATACCTATGGCCGCTATGCACTCTTTAGTTATGCGAGGAGGATTAGATCAGGCTCAATATTTTATCAATCTAAGAACACAACCCCAAGGCCACTTTTCTTATCGTGAAGATGCTGTAAATTTTGCTGAAGCACTTTGTAAAGTACATCCTTGGATATTAGGATATGAGAATTATCCAGAAAATAAAAATTTTAATGAAGTTTATGAGAACGCACCAATGAAGTCAATTTTAAGACCAACTTTAGATGAAACTGGATGGCATCAGTAAATAGATTATTTCTACTTCAACTCTTCACCTCTCCAAATACTTTAACTATTTCCCACAACCTTTAATCTCTTCTTAAATAATAAAAACTGCCCACTGCATGATATAGTTTCAAAAAGTAAAAACTATTTAAAGAACTTCTGTATTCAAAATACGTAGACGGGGGGTGTTTCTTGCGCCGAATTTAGCGACGAAGAGATTAGTTGGATTTAATTTTTGGTTGAGGCTTATTGATAAGAACATTTGCTCAAGTATAAGGTGATTTAGCTAAAACGTGTAGTAATATATTAATTGATTGTTTATAAAAAAAAGTAATCGATTGTTTATAAAAAAAGGTGATGAATGTGGTGGATGAAATTAATTTAGAGAATAAAAATCAGGATTCCAATTCAAGTCCAGTTTCTGCTTATGGTTCAAAATCAGGATTGAAGATAGAACGTCATTTTACCAAAGAAGGAGTATCTCCTTTTGATCAATTTACTTACGAAAAACACGTTTCTTTAATTAAAAATCCAGATGGAACTCTGGTCTTTCACAATGATGATGTAGAAGTTCCAAATTTCTGGTCTCAAGTTAGTACAGATATTTTGGCGCAAAAATATTTCCGTAAAGCTGGTGTACCATTAAAGGATGCACAAAGCAACCTTTTATATGATGAAAATGGAAAGTGGCGGTTGAAAGACGATCTGCTCAAGGATACCACCCTTACAGTTGATCCCGATGCAGAATACTATGTATTACCGCATAAAGGTGGTACAACAAGCCCCGGTTTCGGACTGGTAGTATCAGTCGGAAAAACATTTCGCTCAGGAAACCTCAACATTCCGGTAAATATCTATATGATCCCGCAACAGCACCGGAAAGAAGGATGGCAATGGGGAATATCGCTCGGTTTCAATGTTAGTAAAAAATAAATTTTTATGATGCTGTTTCAGAAGATATTCATACTGTCTTTCATTTTTCCGTTCTGGATTTTATGGAGTTCCGCACAAAACCCGGATCTTCCCAAAAAAGAAGTGGTCATATACCTCAATACCGGTAAACAGATTAAAGGTGCAAAACTGTGGGACATACATCCTGGCAGGATAGAATACGAAAAAGGAGGAAATCTCCATGATTTAGCCATAAACGAGATTTCAGGAATCCTTTACCCGGACGGACAGATGCGGATCATCCGGGAAGGAAAAGTTTTTGATCAGAGCCAACCGGATGTTCCTGAAAAATCGCCCGCAACCATTAACTCCCCGGATGCGGACTATTCAAAACTGATAATGAGAATAAACCCGACCGAACGATTTGTCGAAAACGTTCCGTTGCCAGAAGATTCAGCCAAAAATGTACCGGACCCTGGACCCTCTCCTGAAAAGAAACAAGAGCCGGAACCCCCTTCTCTGCCCAAGGTAAAAGAAGCCAAATAC
>JACPCC010000064.1 GCA_016179995.1 Candidatus Woesearchaeota archaeon
GAATTAATTATAAAAGATAAAAAATACCCCGCTTATCGCGTGCAGTGGAACTCTGCTCGTGGCCCTTACAAAGGGGGTATAAGATTTCATCCTGAAGTTTCCCTCAACGAAGTTTCTTCTTTAGCTTTTTGGATGAGCATAAAATGCGCAGTTGCAGACTTACCTTTTGGCGGCGCAAAAGGCGGTATCACCGTCAATCACAAAAAACTATCTTCTTTAGAATTGCAAGAGCTAAGTCGCGCTTACGTTCGAGCTTTTTACAAAAATTTAGGTCAAAACAAAGATATTCCCGCTCCCGACGTTTATACTACTTCACAAATAATGGCTTGGATGCTCGATGAATATGAACAATTAATTGGTCAGAAAGAACCAGGATTTATTACTGGTAAGCCCCTAGAATTAGGCGGCTCTAAAGTACGTGATATCGCTACAGCTTTAGGTGGTATTTATATCTTAAAAGAAGCTATGAACAAGTTAAATATAAAAGAAAAGAAAGTTGCCATTCAAGGTTTTGGCAATGCAGGAATGAACATGGCCAAATTATTATCAGAAGAAGGGTTTTCTATCGTAGCCGTTTCTGATTCACGAGGCGGAATTTATTCTCCAGATGGACTTTCCCTCAACGAAGTAATTTTAGCTAAAGAAAGTAATAGTTCAGTAATTAATTATAACAAAGCCCAAAAAATAAGCCCTGAAGAGTTGTTAGAACTGCCCGTAGATATCTTAATTCCCGCGGCATTAGGTGGAGTAATCACTGCACAAAATGCTTCAAAAATTAAGGCTAAGATTATTTTAGAGTTGGCTAATGGACCAACCACCCCAGAGGCAGATATTTTATTGCAAAAACAAAACACTCTTGTTCTTCCTGACGTTTTAGCTAATTCTGGTGGTGTTACTGTGAGTTATTTTGAATGGGTACAAAATAGTTCTGGTGATTATTGGGATGAAGATATAGTAAAAGAGAAACTGCAAAAAAAAATGCTTCAAGCTTTTGAAAAAATATGGACCTTATACGAGCAAAATAGTTTTGACTTTCGCACTGCAGCGTATATCTTGGCTTTAAGAAAGATAATCGCAGCAGAGAAGCTGAGAGGACGTATTTAATGTTTTTAAATTTTCTAACCTAACAATTTCCCCACACAACCTTTATAAAAAATCTAACATTTAATAGTCCTAAGGGTGTTTTTATCCCTCTATTATTCTAGAGGACCATTTTGGTGTTTTGTCTGTTTCAAAATAAAGAATCAAACTAAAACCATGGCTAAAATATTAATCTTACATCAGAAAGGAACCAATAGAAAAGTTGCTGTAAGCAGTTCTCTGCAAATAGGTCGTATGGACCCAGACCATCGCCATTTATGGGCCGTGCCAGAGAGAGAACAACCGCCAGAATTTGCCGGCTTAGAAGCTTTTCTTTATCTCTCTGGTGAGGGTCAAATTTCTCGAAATCATTTAGGTATTGCTAGAGATAATGAAGATTATTATGTTTTAGATTTAAATAGTCTAAATAGTACTTATCTAAATGGAGTTAATATTAATCCTGAGAAAAGAAATCCACAACCTAAACTTTTACATCACGGTGACACAATTAGACTTCCTGGCGCAGTTGATTTAGAAGTAAAGTTGACAGAATTTATGAACTATGCTTTATTAATTGCAGCAGGCAGTGATAATCCTCTAGCTGCACAAAATGATGCAGAGCAATTATCCCAGGAATTAATTTCGCGAAAATATGTAGTTCATCTGCTAGAAGGAACTAACGCCACTAAACAAGCAGTAAGGGACAAATTGGATGAAATCAGCTGTCTGACAGTTTTGGAAAGTAAGTTTTTTCTCTATTTCCATGGGCACGGTTCTTGTGATGGCTTAAAATTAGGTGAGCAAACCCTCAACCCTCGTGAATTATACAAGAAATTAAAAAATATACGGGCACCTACTGCTGTAGTTTTAGAATCTTGTCATGCCGGTATTTTTGTAGATGAAGAAAATAAAGATAAAATTCCAGAGGGAGTTTTAGTTCTAACCGCTAGTAATTCAGATAATTTTGCGAGAGAAAGTAATTCTCAGCCGGCTAATTACGGCGGTAGATTTACCCGAGCTTTAATAAGTTACATTAAAGAACATCCAGAAGAGTTTAATTTGAAAGATTTTTATCACAGCCTTTCAGAAGAAAATAGATATCAAGCTAAAGTACTGCTCCAAGAGCCGGTAATGGAAGGACATACATATCTTATGCCTAGAGTGACGTCGGCTTTGAGGTTTTAATTAGTTATAGCAAATGTGACTAATATTCGAACATTAATCTACACATTTACTTACAAGAAATTAAGAAACTACTTAATTTCTGTACCAAAAATTGTTCGTCAATTTTTGTGTATTAGTAATTGTGAACTAATGTTCGAAAATATTTCACAATTACTATAGAAGATAAGTATCCGCATAGATTTAGTGTCAATATATAAGAAAAACTTAAATAGTTATAACTTATATATCATTTGTGACTAAAAATATATCTAAAGAATTCTGGGATGATCAACAATGGGGCTTTCGACATCATGCTGATTTGTTACAACAATTTAAAGATCAATGGGTCGCCATTTCTAACAAACAAGTTGTCTGCTTTGGAAAGCACTTAGAAAAAGTTGAAGAAGAAGCAAAGAAAATTACTAAAAAACAGGAAATTCCAGTAATGTTTGTAGAGTGCGGGGCACATTTATACTGATGGTAAAAATTAATGGTTTCTTTGAGACATTCTTGGATAGGGAGTTGTATGAAAAAATCCAAGGAAGAAACAAAGTAATTCGTATTCATTGCTTGATAAGATTGAAGAAAGTCGATGGTTGGACTGACCCCTATCCGGCAATTATAGATACGGGAGCACACACTTCTTTCCTTCCTTATAGGGTGTGGTCTTCTGCCGAGCATCATATCTTCGGCGACCATTATGTTAAAGGCTTAGTACCTGAAGCAAAGATAAACGTCAAAGTTGGAGAAGTTACAGCCATTGTAGCTGATGTTCTTAACACTTCAAAAGAATATACTTTTCTATGTTTCTTATCTCCTAACGATAATACACCTATCATTCTGGGATTTAAAGAATTGCTATCACAGTTTAAGATAATAATAGATTATTCTGAAAATAAAATGTTTCTGGAAGAAAAAGAATAAATCTCTAATTTAAAGCTTAGTATCTCTTTAGAAATTTCTTGTAAAGATAGTAAATGATTATTGCAAAAATAGCATACAACAACCCCTGAAGAACCGAGGAAAAGATGAAATTGCCTGAGCGAAAAACCGTTTCTATCAAATTGAAAAATGGAAAGATAATCGGAGACAACAAATAAATTAAGAGCCCGTAGTTAGAATCTAGAAAAAGCATTCCCACAAACCAAAATAGGAAAAAGACCGGACAACCAATTATAAATCCTATCAAACCGGCCCAAATGGTTTGTTTGAGGGTTAAAATTTTAGTGTTTATTGATTTTTTAGGCGAGTTATCAGTTTTTCTTCTTACCATTTTCTTTTTCCCCATCATAAGTCTTATAAAATACACACCAGAATATAAGCTTTATGTGCGGCATAATCGGAATATTTAATCATCCTCAAGCTTGTAAAAAAGCTAGGAAAACGTTATCTCTCCTACGTTCTCGTGGTCGGGATGGTTTGGGTTTATCCAATTTTGATAAAGTAGTCCATGCTAAAACAATTTCTAAATTAGCACGTTTATCTGGCAAAAATGTTATTGGACATACTCTCCATGCTGTTGTTAGTAAAGTACCACAGCCAATGAAAAGTAAAACTAAAAACAAAGATGATACTAATGGTGGAGTATTGGCCGTCAACGGTGAGGTCTATAATTGGCAGGAACTAGCTAAAAAGTATCATTTTTCTGTTCGTAATGATGCAGAAATGTTGTTGCAGTTTATAGATAAGTTTGGTTTAGAACAATCAGATAAACTTAACGAACTAGATGGTGTTTATGCTTTTGCTTACTGGAAGAAAACCAAAGTTAATGATAAAAATAGTGAAACTGTAACTTTAATCCGCGATTTATTGGGTGAAAAACCACTGTGGTATGCTCACGAAAACAATAGTTTTGCTTTTGCTTCTGAGAAGAAAGTTTTAGAAAAGTTGGGCTACACTTACATCCAAGAATTACATCCCCGGCAAATTCTTATTTACAACGTAGCAAAAAACTCATTGCAGTTTACACAACGGCCTTTCTTTACTTGTCAACAAGAACATAAAGACGATTACAACACAATCTTCAAAAAAACAGCACAATTGTTAGCCAAAGCCATCGACAAAAGAATCCCTAAACAGAAGTTTGGTTTATTATTTTCAGGTGGTCTAGACTCTACTTACTTAGCCTATTACTTAAAACAAAAAAAAGTGAAGTTTACTTGTTATACAACCGTATTGGAAGTTAAAGAAACAGAAGATATACTAAAAAATAAAGAAAAAATAAATGCTAAAGAAACAATTAAAAAAAAAGAAGCAATAACACCCACCCAACCTCAAGATTTAGTTTACGCCCTAAAAGCAGCTAAATATATCGGATTGAAACTAAAAGTAAAAAAAATACTATTCTCTAAAATTCCCGCTTACTTAAAAAAAGTTGTTCCTTTGATTGAAGACAACAATGTCACTAAAGCAGGCGTAGCTTTAACTTTTTATGCAGCTTGTGAAATGGCAAAAAAAGACGGCTGTAAAGTGATTTTCTCAGGTCTGGGCAGCGAAGAGATTTTTGCCGGATACGAACGTCATAAACTCTCCCTCGACCTTAATCAAGAATGTGTTTCTGGTCTGCGCAAATTGTTTGAACGTGATTTATATCGAGACGATGTTGTTACTATGCATCATGGATTAGAATTGCGCTTGCCATATTTGGATAAAGAATTAGTCGAATATGCTCTCAAAATACCATTCAAATACAAAATTAAAGAAGGGCAGAGTAAATATATCCTAAGGTCATTAGCAGAAGAGCAAGGCTTATTGCACGAACTAGCCTTTCGTAAGAAAGTAGCCGCACAATATGGTTCTCGCATAGATTCTGCCATTGAAAAATATACTAAACAAAACCACCTGCCTATAAAATCTGCCTATATCTATAAATTCTATCCACAGCAAAATCTACGTCTTGGAGTCCTCTTCTCTTCCGGCAAGGACTCAACATATGCAGCTTATGTCATGCAGCGGCAGAATTATCAACTAAGTTGTTTAATCACGCTAAAATCTAAAAATCCCGATTCTTATATGTTTCAAACTGCAGGCACTGAGATGGTAGAATTGCAGGCCAAAGCCATGAAATTGCCACTAATCACTCAATCTACTCTTGGAGAAAAAGAAGCGGAATTACGGGATTTAAAATCGGCCTTGCAGATGGCTAAAACTAAGTACCATATTGATGGAATCGTCACCGGTGCTTTAGCTTCAACTTATCAACGAGAGCGCATAGAACTTACCTGTGAAGAATTAGGTTTGAAAATATTTTCGCCGTTATGGCATAAACCGCAAGAACAAGAGATGTATGAACTAATTCAACACGGTTTTAAATTTATTCTTACGGCTGTTGCCGCCGACGGTTTAGATAAAACTTGGCTAAACAGAATAATAACTCTGGGTGATTTAGAAAAGCTTAAAGCTATCAGTAAAAAAAATGGCTTGAACGTTGCCGGTGAAGGCGGTGAGTTTGAATCGGTAGTTTTAGATGGGCCTTTATTCAAACAAAAGATAGTTATTGATAGCCAAGAGACTAAAGAAGAAGGTAAAAACACCGCTCATTTGTTAATTAAGAAAGCGCATTTGGAAAAGAAATAAATTATAGAATGCTTTGATTAACCATTAAAATTTAATGAATACTGTGGTTCTTCAAACCGGTCTATCAAAAATATAAACTATTTGTTCACAAAAATGAGATCCACTAATATTAAATCCACTAATATGAAATCCACTAATATGAACTCAATTAAAGTCATGTGTTTTGGCA
>JACPCC010000065.1 GCA_016179995.1 Candidatus Woesearchaeota archaeon
TAATTATCTTGATGGCATTATCATACGAGCGTGTTTGATATTGATGACTTTGTCCAAGACTTCTATGATAATCTGCCAGTTCTTTGAGGATGTTAATAATTAATTTATTTGGATTATGTATGTGTTTACCTTTTTTTATTATTTTGCCCCAGTGTTTACTTCTGCCTTGACTTCTGCCTTGACTTCTGCTTTGAATTCGACTTTTACGTCGGTTTTTACGTCGGCTTTTACTTCGACTTCTTCCGCCATGTAATTTTTTAGTCAGGTTTTTTTCAATTAGGTTTGTTAAATTATTTTCGGAAAGGGTATATTTAAATAACTCATCGATATTAGTTATATTTTTCGGATGAAGTTTCATATCGGCAGAAATTTCTTCAAATGTTTCCGCATCTACTGGAAGAGGATGCATTAAGTAAGGAGCATGTTCTCCTAATAAATTGTACTTTTCTTGATTGATTTGACCCCATTGTTTTATGGTTATCAAATCTTCACCTTTACCAACTCTTTCTTTTTGTGGCCTTGAATGATAAGCAATACTAGATTCTCTCATTGCTTCAAGCATATCTTCCTGATGGTCATGAACTTCTACACCTCGCCTTAACATTTCTTCTAAGCGATGCTGTTGTGGTCCAAATCTTTTTGGATAAGCTAAATGTAATTTAAAATCAAATAAATGAGCTACGGACATTAATGAAGCATTGGTTCTGCCGTGTGCTAAATCGTTGAGCAATGATAAAGAAAGACCATCTAAATCTTTATTTTCTGCTTGAGCAATTTCACGCATAGTAAAAAGATCCAAGAAACATTGAGTAGGATGTTGGTTCTTTCCATCACCGCCATTAATAATTAAAGGGACATGATTGTTGAAATGTTGTCCTAATTTGCCATATTGTTTTTTCATTAATTCATGGTCTTCTTCTAATGATTCTTTTGTCCAACGCGGCAATCCTTCTGTTGTACTGCGCATAACTAAAGCATCATACCCATAACCGGCAAACATGGCTGCCGTATCCGCCCAAGTCTCTCCTTTCTTTAGAGAAGTGTCATCATCGGAAGAAAAACCATCGAAATCGCCACCGGCAGTCATTACTGCAGTACGAAAAGAATAATTAGTACGAGTGCTGTTCTCGATGAATAGAGTTGCTACTTTTATATCTTTTAATAGCTGATTTACTGAACGCCCATATTTTTCTCTAAATATATCATGATTAAAATTAGGATCATTAATTGCTCTTTTTACATCAGCTGCGGTGTCTAAGATAGTAATAATTTCTTCTTTAGAGAAATCCCGCATAGAAATGATATCTTTCATTAAAAATTAAAGATGTTAGAATGATGTTTAAATAGATTTATAGGGTGGAAGATAGAGGATAATGTATATGAGTTTAGGGAAGTGTATTTTTTCAATAATTAGGTCATGCTTTGAATGTCAACAGTTTTGGGGGCAAATATTTATATAATGACCTTAAAGTTTACATTTGTAAGTAACTCGTGCCAGCATCGCATACACAGAAGCTTTGTAAGGAAAAGACTGCTTCTGGTCGCGACGAGAATATCATAGTATAAAAGCACAACTTAAAATAATGCCAGCGTCGCATACATAAAAACTGCGGTTTTTAGTCGCGCCACTGAAACTCGCATCATAAAAAGCACAACTCAAATTTACGCCAGCGTCGCATAACTCGGTATTGCGCAAATTGCAGATTAAAAATGCAAGCGTTAGCCTGGAAAGAATACCTGTTAGCTTGTTTCCGCAAGGATATCCCGGTTCAAATCCGGGCGCTGGCGGTTTTTTTTAGATTAGGTTTTGATTATTTTGTAAAAGTTAAGCTAAAATTTATATATCGATAATAGTTTAAAGATAAAATGCTAGAAAACAAACAAGTTGCTACTTGGATTAAAATATTGTCTTATGTTTTAGTAGTTATCTTTATCTTCAACAAATATCGGTCTATTTTAAAAGATATTTCTCTTTCACTTGAACCTACAAAATTTCAAATGGGAGAAGCATTTGGAGTAACATTTTTCCATATCATTGGAGGATTCATAATGCTTCTTTGTGCTGATAAATGTTCAAAGTGGGCTATTATGTTTACTATAGTAATAAATTAGAAGATATGAACAGAAAAATTATAAAATACCAATGCACAAAATGTAAGTCACAAGTTGATTATGAAGATATAAAATGTAAAAAATGTAGTTCCATTTTAGGAAAAGATGGTGGGGTTATTAAATTAGAATAAACTTTAGAAGTAACATTTAAATATATTAAATCAGATTATAGCAATCATGTCAAAGTTTTATTATAATGTTAAAGAGTTAATGCAATCACTAAAGAATTTTTTAAAGCACATATGGTACTCTAAAGTTAACCATGATCTTCTAATCAATTGTTTATGTCTTTTGGTAGTTTATATCATATTTAAAATAACTTATCAGAACATCTATGCTTTGAACAACTATGTTTTATTATTCATTAAGTTAGGTAGCTTGGTAAACCTCATTTTGATTGCAATTTTACTTATATTAGGTTATAGGATAGTTAAAGATTTGTGGTATATAATCAAACATAAAAAGTCCAATACAAAGATAATACTCTTAATTATCCTAATTATTTCTTTGTTGTTTGTTTACCAAAAACAGTCATTAGTAATGGAAAGAACTTCTAATTTTATAGATTCTATTAAGTTTAACGAATTAATCCCGTTTAAAATAGACTTTGACAATCTAGTCACTTCTAATCCTATAATCACTTGTCCTCAATTAAGTTTTTTATCTAGTATTCCTCTGTCAGAACCAGAACCATCGTTAATGTTACAACCAACCGACATAGTTTCTTTCTTTTCAATTAAAGAAGTTGAGACGCTTTTTGGATATAGTATTAATACTTATGTACTAAATGGTATGGCGTGCAGAAAGGGTTCAGAACAGGGCGAGAACAAACAATATTATTATTGCGGTAGTTTAGAAGCACCAGCACCTTATATGGTTTACAATGTACTAGATAATGATTCAAACATAAAAGAAATTATTAAAAAAACATTTATTAATGTTTACGATTCTAAAGGTATGTTTGTTAAAACCATTTGTGGAAGAAGTCCAGATTCTATTACTAATGAAATTAAAGATCGAAGAACTGCTGAGGATCAAAAAGCAGAAAAAGAAATGAAAGAGTTTTTTGGGATGTTTAATTGAATCATCCAAAATAATTTAATCCGCTTTTTATTTTAATCTTACCATTCTTAAACAGACCTCAACCCCCATCTCTTCACTTTCCTATACAACTTCTCGGGTCCTACCTTCAAGCGTTTAGCTATCTTTCAGTAAGCTTGAGAATCTGAATTTGTACCTCATTTTGCGTCAACTCTTGTGTCAACCATTACGTCAACCTATCCCATCTATACAGCTTGCTTTATCTTCACATTTAAGCCACACTTAATATCCTAATATAAACACATTTATATACTAGTTCATATTGCAGTATAAACATGGAGATTCTAGAACTGAGAAAACAGAACCCATGGTGGGAAAATCCCCTAAGAATAGAAGAAGATCCAAAGATAAGAGACTATGAAAATGCTTTGGTAAAGTGGACCCCCAGACTTAAAAAATATCTCTTTCTAGACAAAAATGTAGTATATAGCATACGTGGACCAAGACAAGTAGGAAAAACAACACTCCTTAAGATTATGATTCGAGAACTGTTGCAAAAAGAACAGGAGATCAATATTCTTTACTTTGCCTGCGACCTTTTGAAAGATAATCTAGCCCTTAAAGATCTCCTGGAGACCTATTTTAATTGGGTTCGAACTCAAAATCAAGACAGAGTTCACATCTTTCTAGATGAAATTTCATCTGTTAAAGATTGGCAGAAAGCCATAAAACAGTTTGTAGATTTACATGGCAATAAAAACGTGACTATTATTCTCACTGGCTCACACACTTTGGATATTAAAAATAGCACCGAAAGATTACCAGGCAGAGTTGGTGAAAAAGAACATGTACCAACACACAAAATCTTACTCCCCATGAAATTTGCAGAATATGTACAGATGAGAAATCCGGAGTTATATAAGCAAGTGCAAAAATTTAAGTTAGATATAAATGAAGAAAGGACAAAACAATTTTTAGAGTTAATCAATGGAAATATTCCCCAGTCTGCCCATAATCTTCTCCGCCTTGTTCCAGAGCTAGATAAATTACTTGAAGAATATCTTCTTACAGGAGGAATAATGGTGGCGGTCAATGAATACACCAAAAATATGCGAATATCCTCACAAATTTATGAGTTGTACATAAGACAAATTATGGGGGACATGTCTAGGATTAATAGAGAAGAAAAGACCGCCAAGAGAATACTGGTTTCCATTTTAAAAAGAATCACTTCGGCATATAGTTGGAATAGTATCCGAAAAGAAGCTGATATTCCCAGTCAACCAACCGTAGATCAGTATACAGGAATTCTTTATAATATGTTCATTTTAAATATTGTGTATAAGATTGAATTGGATGGGACAATAAAACCTGCTAGTGATAAAAAAGTGTATATTCTAAACCCTTTTATTTTTCATGCGCTGAATAGTTGGTTAATTAACCCAGCTAAAGACCCATTTGAATGTTCAAAGGAATATCTCCTTTCTTCTGAAGATAAATCGAAGCTTATTGAAGCCATAGTTGGCGATCACCTTAATAGAGCAGCCCATAACTTACGACCAACTGATACTTTCGATCCTTCAGATTTTGTTTTCTATTCCAAGACAAATAAAGGATCTGAGGTTGATTTTATATTCAAAACAGATAAACTATTTGCTGGTATTGAAGTAAAGTATCAGAATAGTATTAGTTCTGAGGACTTTCGAGGACTAACTAAATTAGGTAAAGGATGTATGGTCAGCAAAAAGGAGTTTAATCAGAAAAATAAAATAGCCGTAGTACCAGTTAGTTTGTTCTTGCTTTATGTCTAAAAATTTGACGTTCTCCGCATCCATTTAGGAGATACTGTCCCTTATCTTATAATCACCTCTCACCCCTTCTACCTCAACCCCCACCTCTTAATTTTCCTATACAATGTCTCTGGTCTTATCTTCAAGCGTTTAGCAGTCTTACTAATATCTTTTTTATTCTCTTCAAGTGCTTTACTCAAAAATTGCTTTTCAAAATCTCTCTCTGCTTCTTTCCAAGTGCTTTCTTGATGTGGTATAAACTTAGCTATATTCCTCGATAATCCTGGAATCTCAGCATACATCTTCTCCATCTGCCGAGGCTGAATGATATTTCTGTAATTCTCTAAAGTACTACGGATGGTTTTGTCTACGTCTTTCTCAATTTCCTTCTCTTGAGCGGTTCCAATACTGTCAATAGATTTAAATTGCTCTTTAACATGAAAATCTTCTATGTCAATATCTAATGAATTTATGACCCTATGAATGCTGCGCCTATTTATCTTCAAAGAGCGTGCCAGCTGGGATATATTGCCCAAATGCACCCGCAACTCTTTCTTTAAGAATTCTTTTTGAAAAAACTTTTTAGCTGCAGAAAAAGTTAGATGCGTGGGAACGTAAATCTGCATACTTTGAGGATTTTTTAGTTTATCTGTGATATCTGATTCTATCTTAGGAATTGTTATACCCCAATTACGGCTCATAGATTCTTCAAGCAAAGGGCTAACTTTTTCTTTTAATGTTTCTTCCAGATCCTTCTTTTTTTCGTCGTGGTTATTGTCTCCCATAATAAACTTCCCGTTGGCAGGCCATAAATAAATATTAATGACAGCAAAAGCATTTTGTATTGTTGATTGAATTCAAGCGGTGGAATTATCTGCATTATAATATAAGCTCCTAAAAAATAAAGATAATTTGCTAGTTCCAAATATTTATTCTTGGAAGCGATATTGACCAGGAATAATATCAACGATAAAATTAATAGTGGTATGGCCAGGATAAGATTTCCCCTTAGCGAATTAAAGATTATAATAATTATAATTAGATTGATTATAGTCTTTACCGCAAAAATATATTTTCTACCTGTTACAATTTCTTCTTGCACTAGAGAAGCGAGAACAAATCCTAAGGGCAATCCTAATAATGATACTAACAAAGCCAGCCAGGGCATGAACTGTTCAAACATCTGAGTTACCTCTTTTTTGTTTTGCTCTCTAATTTTCTGCTGATAAAGATTTATTCTTAATATAGTAAACGACAAAATTAATGCATTAGAGTAACCTGTAGTTTACTATATGGTGAGCGACACTATTTTATGATTTGCTCCTATCACTCACTGATATTAGGACATTTAATTCTTATTCTTCAACTGAACTTTCCTTCATCTCTCTTCTGAAATTATCCAAAAAGCGTTCCCAGTCTTTTTCTTTGATAACTGCTCCGCAAGCTTCAGGATGACCACCGCCCCTGCCTTCAATTCCTTCTAAAGATTTTGTTAAAATAGGAAGAACGGGTGTTTTAGACCTCAAACTGCATTTCATTTCTCCTGACTTATTACGGCAGATGATGATAGTTTTGTTAGGATTTAAAGCTGAAAGCTCATTGGATATTTCTGTGGTAAAAGACCACTCTTCATCATAAGAAAAAACAACTAGTTTATTTTTATTTATCTCTTTATTTGCTCTTTTTAAAAGTGCTTCAAATTTAAGGTTAGCTTGTTCAAAACGTTTCCAAATAAATTTTCCTTGAGCTGTTTCTTGTTTAAGTATTTCATCGGGAGATTCTATTCTAGTCAATACTTTTATACTCTTTAAGATTTCAGAATGTTTGCCTTTAAGAAGGAAATAAAGAATCTTTACTAATTTTCCAACCGGTTGTTTGTAGATAGCATCAGCCAAATCTGTCTCTTTAGCTAATAAATGAGGATATTTTTCTATAAATTGGGGCATAAAATCAGGCATATGCCAATCTCCTAAACAACCAGCTGTAGTTATCCACAAATCCGCAGGATCATTAGTTACTTGATAGACCATTCGATTAGTGGGAATATAAGCATCTTTGTCTTTTAAGCGAGGATTATAATAATGTACATTTTCTATTTTCTGCGGGGGATGATGATCTATCCAGAAGATAGGAAGTTTTACTTTATCTACAAATTCTTGCTCCATCAAAGGAATATCTAAAATAAATACTTTATCAGCATTAACTTCAGCTACTTTTTGTGCTAAAGACACATCTACAACTGAAGATGATTTAAGCATGTAACCGCGGCCTTTTTTGTATTTGCGGTAAAGTAAGAGAAATGAGCTCAAACCATCAGCATCATCATCGTAAATAAAGAAGGGGTTTTGAGCTGTTTCTAATTCTTCACACAGCTGATTAATCTCTTCAGAGTTTAGCAATGGATTGACCATATTTGTATAATTGCGCCGTGGTTTTTAAAGGTTTAGGCAAAGTTTGAGATGTACCCCTAGTATTACATTAATATTTTAAGCACTGTTCTTAAGATAACATCTAATTTACAGTTACTAATAAAAATAACCACCTTAAAAATTATATTAATCCAATATCAACACAGGAAACCCAACTCTATTAAAACTGGCATCGGCTCCAAATGGTTCAATATTAATCTTTTTCAATTCTTGCGTTGTTAAATCAAATGAAGAAAGTGTTTTAATTGTAGCTCCATCTGCTTCCGCAATAATAAGTTTTCCGTTATCTTCAGTAAGATACGCCCCTGGATTGTTACCCAAAATTTTAAATTCTTTAGGAATGGTCTGAGAACTTCCATCAGCAGATAATTGTAAAAACCAGATGCCACCGTTTACTTTAGAACCTATATAGATTGCATTTTCGCCAGGAAAAATATGAGCTTGAGCAAAGTCATCTAGAAACAAACTATCAAATATTATTGTAGCCTGACCGGTATTCAGATCATGTTT
>JACPCC010000066.1 GCA_016179995.1 Candidatus Woesearchaeota archaeon
GAAGCATTTTAAACCTTTCGTTCTTAAGTAAGAATAAGAGTCCTTGCTGGGCAGGATATTTTTCTTTTATCTGCGGGGTTAAATAGATGATGGAGAGCTCATTACTTTCTAAAAGAGGGAAGGTTTGAGAAGTATAAGTGGAGTTAAAAATGTTGATAGTTGTGGCTTCTTTAAGTTTATCGTTCTCATTTAAAGAAAAGAAAGCTTTTCTCTGGCTGAAATAGTTAATCAGCGGGGCATTAACTGCTTCAGAGAAGATGATACTCTCAGAAGGAATGTTTTCTTTAGCCCATAGTAAAACTTCTTTTTCTGAACTAGTAGGTTCAAAATGATAATTTCTTTGCAAATAAGTTGTAGTCGAGAAAAATAAGCTCAAGAACAATAAAAAGATGGTAAAAGCTTTAAGATAAGATAATTCCCATTTTCTGTTGAGAAGTATAAGAAAACCACGAGCAGCAAAGAAAACAAGCACCAGAGTTAAGTAAAGAATAGTCTCTGTGGAATTAATATACAAAATAATAGTTATTAAAAGTAAAATAAGAGCAAATAAAATATTCTTTTTCTTGTTAAATGAATTCCAACTAGAACCCAGACCTATAACTGCCAAAAATAGAGTAAAGAAACTCAAGCCGCTCACTCCGCCTAAATCTGAGATGAGATCAGAAAAGAATTGTTCTTCATGAAATGGACCTATAGAAAAAGGGCGGTTTAAGACTAATAGATGAAGAAGTAAGATTAAAAATAAAGCAATAAGAATGAATATTTTAGAATTAATGAACTCTTTAGATTTAAAAGTATTTTTTTTATCAGTTGTAATTTTTTTAACAGTTGGGTTATTAGATGCTGATTTAATGAAAAAATAGAGTAGGATAAGTATTATTAATATTGCACTAATCCAGTCCAGAAGAGAAGCTAAGAGGAAAGGGATGATGAAAAGAGTGGTTGATAAAATTTGCGAGATGGTGGAGATATCTTTTTTTAATAGGAACTTGTAATCTGAAGATAAATTTGAAGATAAATTATAAAAAAGAGTAAAACCAGAAGAAATGAAGAATAAAAAAAGAGCAGTAGTCGAGATAGTACTATAAGCATTGATAAACGTAGGTGAGATTATAAAGAAAATGAAACTGTAAAAAGTCAATTCTGTAGAGAGATTAAACTTTTTGGCGAGATTAATGAGACAATAAATAGTACCAAACATTAAAAGCAGAGGCAGGAGAGATAAAAAGTAAAGAGGGACGTTCTGAAGATGCAAAATTGATAAATAAGCATATGTTTCTGCACCGTTAAATAGTGGTTCTTTTCTTATGAAGTTAAATATTATGGGCAGGACAGCAAAAAACAGGGCTAGCGTATAAATTATATTTTTCCAATAAGAAGGAACTAATAAAAATTTAGTTTTAGGAAATGAGTCGATTTTAGTAAAGGAATTAGTTTTAGTGAAATGATTATTTTTAATTGCTAGTTTATTAATAGTGTTTCTGTTTTTAGTTGTTTGTTTATTTGACATTTGGGAATCTCTGAGATAGTTAAACTCGAGTTATGGTCAGTTTGAATGCTAGTTAATTTGAATGCTAGTTAATTTGAAAGTTAGTTAACTTGGTAATTAGTTAGTCTCACGCTGTCCGAGAGCACATTTTATTTCATAGATATTAATATTGTTTTGGTTATAAATTAATTTAAAGCACTTTGGAGTTAAATATTTAAGTTTAGGGACGGAAAATTTTTCTTGGGCAAATGGAGTGAGAATCAGATAGTTGATATTATACCGGGTGATAATCTGCAAGGCTTCAGTCTGAAAAATAGTTGTATACAGAGATTGTAAATCTTTAAAACGTGAAGAAGAGTCGGAAACTTGAGTGAATTGGCTGTCAATGAAATTTTTTCTTTGTCCATAAAAAGTAATTAAGTGCCCTTCTTCAAAAGCAGCAGCGACTAAGCTGTTGGGAGTGCTATGTTCGCCCAACCAACGAAAAGCAGTTACTTCTTCATTGCTAGGACGTTCTTGATCCAGAGCATGAGCAAAAGCAGGATAAACCGTAGTTCCCAAGAGAAGAAGTAATAATAAGAACGGCCAGAACTTGATGAAGAAACGTAACTTTGTTTTTTCAAGATAACCGAGGATTAAGACGTAAAATTGTGAAAATAAGACGGCTAAAATGAGTCCTAAAAAAGCTAAGGCCAAATCAAAGCGAATTAAGCGCAAGACTGAAAAAAGTACAGTGGAGATTCCTAAGCTGAGAAGAAGCAAAGAACTTTCATCTTTAAATTTGAAAAGAAGATGATAAATGACATATACTCCTGCCAAGAAAGGAATGAAACTCAGCAAGAGCAAAGCTTGTGTAATGGAAAACTGAGGAAAATAGTCTAAGATTATCTGCGGGGGAATATTCTGCCAAATAAATTTTGGTCCTTCCCGCAATAGAATATTCTTGAAGAAGATAAGCTGGCTCCAGAGATAGAAGAATATAGAAATTAAGATCAATTCTTTTTGTGCAGAAGATATTTTCTTGCTTTCGACAAAACAAAGGAGAGCGTAAACGCCAAACCCTAGTATGAGAAGAACTAGTGAGGAAGTAGTAAATGCAGTTAAAGCAAGAAGTGATAAATAAAGGTAAACATTTCGTTTAGTTTTTAGATTTTCAAAGCTAAGATTTTTAGGATTGATATTTTTAGTATTGATATATTTAGTATTGATATTTTCAGTTTTGAAGTGTTTAGTGTTAACATTAGAAACAAAATTGATATTAAGAAAAAAATAGATGGTTAAGAAGAGAAGAGGCAAGCCCAAGCTCTCAGGAATAAAAGAATTGGTTTTGAAGAGAATGGGAAGGAATCCGGCAATACCGGCGGAGAATAGACTTGCTGTTTCAGAAGGAGTTATTTTTTTGCTTAAGAAATAGATAAGTGGCACTAGCAGCGAAAATAAAAGATTAGGTAAAATTTTGGCCAAAATTTCTAAATTGATGAATAAGCTGAAGAAAGCAGAAAGATAGTAAAACACGGGAAGAAAAATGGATTCACGTCCGCCATAAGATAAAGGATCGCTATAAAGAGGCAAGCCAGTTTGAGCGATATGTTCTACTTGACGCAGATGGTAATAAGAATCGTAACTAAAGTTCTCTAAAGAGAAAGATAAAGTCAGCCTCACTAGAAGAGTTATTAAAAATAATGAGATTAAGAAAGTGGTGCTATATTTATTTTTTAATTCTGAAGTAAGAGGGAATATCTTCTTCCTCACAGAGTTCTTGATGGTTTTCAGACTTTGAACGCTTTTAAATCTACTACCCATAGAACATAGAAGAGAGGGTTGTTTTATAAAGATGATGGGAAAAATGGTAAGACTTCAGCTAAGTGAAGCAATGTCGTCGTCAAGGCCAAGAGGTTAACTTTGCTTAGTTTTATTGCAGGAACAGATACGAAAATTATTAATATTACAGCAATATTCTGACTACAAAACATCTAATTTTCGTCAAAGTTAACGGCCACGATGACATTGCAAACTTCAGAAAGCTGAAGTATTACGAAAAATGTGAGGTTAATTAAATGTTAAGTTTGAGAAACAAATAATAACTCATTCGCTTACCATAACTTTAAATCTACTCTTCTACCTTACCTCGAAATGAGCAAAATTTCCAGCGGAGCAGAGTTCCTGAACAAGTTTTTAGGCGGCGGTTACGATTTTGATATTGTGACGACTATTTTCGGTCCTTCGGGAAGCGGTAAGACTAATATCTGCCTTATTGCTGCAGTAGAACAAGCTTCTAAAGGTAAGAAGATAATTTTTGTAGATACCGAAGGAGGAATTGCCGTAGAGAGAATCAAGCAAATCTGCGGTGATGATGAAAAAAAAGTAAAAGATGTTTTAGAGAAAACTTTGTTTTTCAATCCACTTAATTTCGAAGAACAGAAAGAAGTTTTTACACAATTGAAAGAAATAGTTAAAGATATGATTAACTCACAGATTGGTTTAATTATTGTTGACTCAATTTCCATGCTTTATCGTCTGGAATTAGGCAAAAGTGAGGGAGTGTATGATATTAATGCCGCCCTGGGAAGGCAACTTGCTTTTTTAGTAGAGATTGCCAGACGTAAAAATATACCTGTTTTATTGACAAACCAAGTCTATTCAGATTTTGATAATCGCGATCAAGTGAAGATGGTAGGTGGAGATTTGTTGAAATATGGCAGCAAGTGCCTGCTGGAATTACAGAAGATGAAAAATGGTCGTCTGCTTATTTTGAGAAAACATCGTTCTTTGGCAGAAGGCAAAGAGATTAGGTTTAAGATAGTGCAGAATGGAGTGGAAGAGTTGGTATAAATTGATTAGTGAATTTACGAACAAGTGTGTAATACGAACAAGATGTAAAGCTAGCAGATTGCCATAACTCACAAGAATCTTTTTAAAGAAAGCTGTATTTTTATTTTAACAATGACTAAAAAATGTATTATCTGCGATAATGAGGCTTCTTTTCAGATTAAGGGTACGGCCGATTATTATTGTCAAGAGTGCGCAGAAGATAATTTTGCGGATTTAGATTTACTTGTAAAAGTAGAAGAAGAGGCCCTGCAGTTAAAGGAATTCGTGGAAAATAAAGAGCAGGAGAATGAAGATGAACCACGAACAATAATCGAGGAAAATAATGGAGCACAGTGAAATTAAATTTGCAGGGATTAAAACTTCTAAAACTGAATTGAGAGATATTGCTAAAGCTTGGATTGTTATTTCTCTGGCTTTTGCTTTGGCGTTTAGCAGTATTAGTCTAATGGAGGGAAATGTTTCTAAGATATATTCTAGGAGTTTTTTAGTGATGTTTGGGGTATCATTATTTACTGCAGGTTTAGGTTTTTTATTGCACGAAATGGCCCATAAATTAGTCGCTCAACGTTATGGATGTATGGCGGAGTTTCGTGCTTTTGACCAGATGTTATATTTAGCATTAATTCTAGCTTTTTTGAGCGGTTTTATTTTTGCTGCCCCTGGAGCAGTTATGATTTCAGGCATGATTACCAGAAAAGAAAATGGGCTTATTAGCGTCGCTGGACCGGCAACTAATTATGTTTTAGCGGCAATGTTTTTAGGATTGAATTTCGCTTTTCCGGGATTAAGTATACTATTTTTAACAGGTTTTTCTATTAATGCCTGGTTGGGATTGTTCAATATGATTCCTTTTGGAAACTTTGATGGCAGCAAAATTTGGGCTTGGAATATTTCTGCGTGGTTTGGAATGGTGGGAGTGGGTGTGTTTTATTTGTGGAAGTTGTAAGTCATAGTTATTTTACTTTATTCAAATCTAATCCTTCTTTCCCACAAATTTAATAAATAAACCCCAAAACTAGACTTCTATTGCCCCAGTAGCTTAGTAGTAGAGCACCTGACTTGTATACTACTTTATCCGGTGTGCCGTCAAAGAAGAAAAGACACATCAAGATATCAGGAGGTCGAGAGTTCAAATCTCTCCTGGGGCTTTTTTTAAATTATCAATTTTTTGAATTATTTTTTTGTTAGAGAATCCAATATTTTTAATCCATAGTTCAAAGTTTTTATTCCCATTAAGATAAATACTATTCCTCTCATAACACTTATTAAACCTAGAATCATAATTTTTTTCGTGATAGGAAACAGAATAATCAAAATTAAGTTTAGAGTACATTTCTTCTAAATCTTTGACTAAGTTTTTGCTTTTAAAACTGCCCCTAATGGTAGGGTAATTATTTTTCTTTGGAATAAAATAAATGTGAAAATCCGTATCAGCTAAACCTCTTAAAAATAAACATTGATATTCCAATTTAGCTGATCTA
>JACPCC010000105.1 GCA_016179995.1 Candidatus Woesearchaeota archaeon
TCCATTATCTAGCATCAAACTTAATAATTTTTTACGTGATTCTATAAATTTACTGCTAACTGCCAACTGCAGTACCTCATTTACTTCTTTAGGTTTAGCAACAGCAGCCATGGAATAAATTATCTCGGCGTCAATATTTTTCTTCATTACGGCGCAGCTTTGCAGAACGTTTTCTAATTTACGGCAGTCCCCTTCAGATATTTCATAAAGGGCTTCTTTAGCTTCTGAAGTTACTGTTAGATTTTCTTCTTTTGCCACTTTTTCAATTAAGGTAAAGATTTCTTCCTTGCTTAAAGGTTTGAAACGGAAAACAGCACAACGGCTCTGTATCGGATCGATAATTTTTGAGGAATAGTTGCAGCTCAAAATAAATCTGCATGTTTTAGTGTAATTTTCCATAGTTCGACGCAGCGCTTGCTGGGCTTCTCTAGTCAAAGCATCGCTTTCGTCGAGGTAGATTATTTTAAAAGGCACATCGCCGATAGATTTGGTGCGGGCAAAGTCTTTTACTTTAACACGGACTACGTCTATACCGCGTTCATCGGAGGCGTTTAATTCTAATGTATTTTCCCGCCAATTTGAACCAAACAATTGTTTAGCAATAACTAAAGAAAGAGTAGTTTTGCCTACACCGGCAGGGCCGCTAAAGAGCAAGTGCGGCAAGTTTCTCTGCAGTACAAAAGCCTTGATTTTATCTATAATCTCGGTTTGGCCTTTTATTTCTTCAAATGAGCTGGGGCGGTATTTTTCGGTCCAAATAGTTGAGTCCATATTTTCTCTCGAATGATTTATTATTTGTTCTAGTTATTATTGTCTCCTAGAAAGGTGCTTTTATATAAGTTTTCTGCTTGACTTTTGATAATTCTGAGAAAGATTTATTTTTCAATGGTAGCCTTAGAAATGTTTATATACTTTTCAAAACTCGTAAGGATATGGTTTTAGAATCTCTTTTCAATCCTTTTATAGTTAAAAAAAAACCTTATGAGATGTTTTTAGCGGGTTTTCTTTATTCTATCGTTGGTGTATTTCTGGGTTATGCAGTTTTTAGGGAAATTGCCGGAATATTAGCAGTCTTTCTTATAGTCATGGCCACTGTGCCTTTATTGTATACTACCATCAAAGAAGAGGAAGAGCTGGATTTAAAGTATGATAAAGAAATTATTTTGCTAAAAGAGCACACAAAAGTATTACTCTTCTTGATGTTTCTCTTTCTAGGCATTACTTCGGCGTTGGTGTTGCTTTATGTTTTTCTTCCACATAGTATGACTTCAGAAATATTTGTGATGCAGGAGCAGGCCATTCTTAATGTGAACAGTAATTTACAAGGAAATGTAACCGGTTTTGCTATTAAGTTAGATATCTTAAGTAAAATATTTATGAATAATTTGAAGGTGCTATTTTTCTGTCTTATCTTTGCTGTGCTTTATGGTACGGGGGCAATATTTATTTTGACTTGGAACGCCTCTGTTATCGCTGTGGCCATGGGAAACTTTATTAAATTGGAGATTGGCAAGGTCGTAGGCTTGGTGGGATTTTCTTCTGCTTCATCTTATTTTTGGGCGGCAACATTTAGTCTTATTCGTTCTTTGACGCATGGTATTTTTGAAATTGCTGCTTATTTTATAGCGGGGCTTGGTGGCGGTATAATTTCTGTGGCTCTAGTAAAACACAATTTTGGTAATGAAAAAGTCCTCATTGATGCGATGGATTTGATTTTAATTAGTTTGGGTGTACTATTTATGGCGGCGTTGGTAGAAGTGTTTATTACGCCGGCCTTGTTTGCTTAAAGTTAAAAAGGGGTTTTTCCGCCAGTGTTGGGCTGTTTTTTTTCCCGACTAAAATTAATTAATACTTTCCACCAAAAAAACACTGCGCAACCCAAGAAAAATTAAGAAGACTACCTACTGGGCCGCCAGTTATTACTAGCTTTTCTAACAGTGCTCTTCATTTTGTCAATATTTTTTTAATCAATTCTAAATCTTTTTGAATATCCTGTATCTCTCTTTCAGCTTTACGATTGACTTGATAATCGTATTTGGCCTGGATTCTATCTCTTTGCACTTCTCTGTTTTGCGACATAAGAATAACCGGAGCTTGAAGCGCAGCCAAACAGGAAAGAAACAAGTTCAAAAGGATAAAAGGATAGGGATCAAAAGGTCTGACTAAAAGAACGTAAGAATTAATTAACATCCAAATTACTAAGATACCCGAGAACAGTAAAATGAAAGACCAGCTTCCGGCAAATTCTGCCAAACTGTCTGCCGCTTTTTGCCCCAAAGTTAATTTATGACGATAAAATGGGAGTCTTTTGTTTGAATTTCCGTAATGTTCGTTGTGGTTATCATCGCGGTATTCTTTCTGTAAAACATATTTTGTACTTTCTTTTTTATTGTTTTTTTTACTCATAAAGGGAAGAATGTTTTTTTCGTTTATATATTTTTGTGCTTTGCGTATGTGCATAGCTCGTTCGCGCAGTTTCTTCGATAAAACTACTTGGATCGGAAACTATTTCTATTAGTCTTACGAATAGCTAAGCGCTCACTGGTCAGTTGACGCTATGCACATACTGCTTTGCTAGTGTCTAACACCTTGGCGCGTTAAGCTAAATAACGTCATCAAAGCAATTTTACTTTTCCTGGGGTTATCTGGTAAATGTCTCCCTTTTCAAGCATTTTTTTAATCAATGCCTCGCTGTCTCTCAGGGGGGATTTTTCTAAGAGTTCTTCTATTAACACACCAGAACCAGAATCCATTTCTCTAATTAAAGTGCCAATCTTTTGAAAGGGAAAAGAATTGTCGTCTGCCCCAACAACTAAATCTTCTTCGACAATTTCTTCCTCGGCAATCTCTTTCTTAACAATCTTTTCTTTAGCAATTTCTTTTTCAACAATCGTTTCTTTAGTAATTGTTTTTCTTTCTTTTTTAACTTCAACATTCTGTTCTTTCATTTCAAAATGCGGTTTATCTTCTACTATTGTCGCTGTCTGGTTTAGTTTTGAACGTTCTAAAAAGCGGTGTTTCATCCACAAAGGAGAAACTTTTTTAATAATTTCTGGAGAAAGATAAATCTCTTCATTGAAGAGGCGGATTTTTCCAATGAGCAGGACCATGTCGCCTAAATTTAAATTTTCTAAATTTTTGCTTTCCTCAAAAAAACGAGCCACTAAAACAGCCGTTCCATCGTCCATTAGGAAGTTAGTGATACTCCCTATTTTTTCTTTATTGATTATGGTAGCCAAGGCATTGAAGCGCTGCGTTTTAATTCCGTTTGTGCAGAGCAAGAAAGGCGGCTCATTTTCCGGCAGCTGTAGTTCGCCTTCTAGTATTTCGTTAAAAGTCAGATGCAGGGCGGCCTGGCGGACCACCGATATTTCGTTGGGGGCGGGCATTTTATTGAAAATTATTTCTTAGGCAATACTAGTTAATTATAGAGAGGTTTGAATAACTCCATTTATTTAGTTCAAACCTCTAAAGATGACTTTGAAGAACCCCAGTATTCATCAAATTTTTGAGGTTAATCAAAGTCCTCTATAATCTTTGTACAAATCCGCGCTTCGGTTCGTAAATATCGCCATTGCGTCGCAAAGTAGCCAATAAATCTTCTACTTGACTTGGAGTAATACCTTTCTCTTGCGCGGCTTCAATAATGTTTTCTACAGGGATAGTTTTTACTTTCATCTGTTCTTCTAAAGCAGCGATAATATCTTTGATGAGAGTGAGGCTGCTTCTTTGCGTAGCGGTGATGCGGCTGCCGATACGGTCAATGTCTATTTTTCCAGTCTCTTGGTCTTTAGCAATTTGATTCAAACAATAATCTATCAATTCAATGGCTTTTTGGGCGTCTTTTTTGAGTACTAGGTTAGATAGCCGCAGCTTTGCCGAAGCTTCAGCTAACCTGATCAAGGCTTCTAATTGTCTAGCAGTGATGGGTATGCTTTTTATACTTCCATCGTCAGACATTCCTGCACTGCGCATAGTAATATAATATTCTTTTATCTCTTCCATGGCTTCATCGCTAATACGTGGCTCTATTTTTTGACGGATATAAGCAAAATATTTTTTCAGTAATTTGGTAGAGAGAGAAGATTCGGCTTTTTGCGGATCTTGATGTAGTTTAAGAATGAAGGATGCCACACGCTCATCTTTCTCTCGATTGGGCAAGTCTTTGATTGGGAAGATAAGGTCAAAACGATTAATTAAAGTGGGCGGTAAATTTATTTGTTTAGCAATAAGCTCATAGGGGTCAAAGCGGCCCAGTTTAGGATTGGCAGCGGCAATAATCGTGGTTTCACATTTCAGTGTGGCTTGGATATTGGCTTTGCTAATGCTGATTTGCTGCTGTTCCATGCCCTCGTGCAAAGCCGAAGTGTCTTCTTTGCCCATCTTATCCATTTCATCGATAATGGCAAAACCTTTGTTAGCTAAAACTAAAGTTCCGGCCTCTAAACTCCAGCCGCCCAAAAATTCGTCTTTAACGACGCTGGCGGTAAGACCGGCAGCCGTGGCTCCTTTACCGCTGGTAAAGCGCGCTTTTGGAGCGATTTTACTAATTCTCTTGAGCAGCTGGCTCTTTGCTGAACCGGGATCTCCAATCAAAAGTAAGTGCATATCTCCTCTAGTGATAATTCCGTCAGGACGAACTTTTCGACAACCACCGGCTAATTGTAGAATTAAGGCTTCTTTTATTTTGTCGTGCCCGTAAATGGAGGGAGCAAGATTCTTTACTAAAATATTAATTAAATCTGGGTCTTGAGCTAGTTGTTTAATTTGTTCCAGTTCTTCTGGAGTGATGTTCATTTCTATGTCATCTTCTTGCAAAGGTTCGACGTAGTTGGCTTCGATAATTAAATCATATTTAGTTGATTGTCCCCCGGTTTTTAGGATGATAGGAACTTCTGTAACCCAGCCGCAGATTCTAACTCTTGATCCAGGTCCGGTTCGACGTTCGGAAATGGGGGCAACTAAATCGTCTTTCAAGAATACATTAATTCTTTTGGGCTGGACACCGTCTAATTCATCCGCGTTTTCTTCTAATACAATTCCCTGCCCATCTACCAATTCTCGAGAAATTTCTTTAAACTTGCCTTTTCGGCCGCAGCTGCACTTACTGGGCTCTTTGTATTTCTTATCTAATTGGATGATAGTAATTACATTTCCGCAAGAAGGACATTCAAATTTAGCGGCCGCTACATGCGGGCGCACATCCGATTTTTGCCGCACTACCCCTTCAGTCCATAAGAACTTATTAAGATGCTTGCTGCGGATGTCGCTCACATTTATTTTCTGTGAGTCTGGCATATTGGTTAGGCGGATAGTAAACTTTTGCACTTTTTGTGGCAAGTCGAACTCTTTTACCGCCATTTCTCCCGCTTTTAGCACTTCTTCCGGATTTTCCAGCAGCTCTTCTGATATTTCAGTGTTAAATTTTACTAATTCAGAGAAATCTAATCCCAAGTACATCTGTCCTTTTCTGACTCCTTCTAATAACTGGGGATAATAATTCTGTTCAATAAATTCTCTAAGGACTTTTATTTGTTCTTCTGCTTCCATATAACCCCACCGCCGGTTTT
>JACPCC010000106.1 GCA_016179995.1 Candidatus Woesearchaeota archaeon
GTAATTAAGATTGAAGAAAAACAGGAATTTCTACGTCGTATGCATCAACAAGTTTTAGCCAAGATTGCTTTGAAACAGGGAAAGCAGCAGGGTAAGCAGCAGTGGAAGCAACAGGGGAAGATAGCTAGTGGTAAAGCTGGAAAACTTGATGGTTTAGATAGTTTGGATATGGTCAAGGAAGAGCCTTTCTCTTACAAAAAATTCTGGGAAGAAAAGCAAAAACAGCGTGAAGAAGAAAAAGATACTCTGCAAGAAAAGCTGAAGATGCAGATTTGGAACCTCAAAAAAGTACCTCGTTATGCTAAAGAAGAATTGTTAAAATTTATTGAAAGTGGAGAAATTAAAGATGAGGTTTTGAAAGAGATTAAAGCTCATTGGAAAGAGATTGAAGAAGATTGGCCAAAGGAGATAAAAGAGAAGGTGAGGGAGAAAGTGGGTTTGAATTTGAATGAGAAAATAAGTGCTGGTGTAACTCCAGTTAACTAGAAGTAGCTACAATTAACCAGAAGTAACTCCAACAAAGAAAAAGTTTAAATATAACCTCTGTTTTAAAGAAAGTATGTACTTCGATATTACTCCTAAACTCCGAAAAGAAGATTTTTTTGGTATGGACTACCAAATAGATTTATTCAAAAGCTATCTATTGGATGAAAGCGTCCGCATGATTGTAATTAAAGGATTAAGGCGGGTAGGGAAAACATCTCTGCTTCACATCGGCCTGCAGGAATCTAAAGTGAATTATATTTACATTGATGTACGTGATGCCCCCTTTTATGAACGCAAAGAGTTCTTTGTTTCACTAATCAATAAGATCAAAGAGAAGAACAATAATATTTGGACAAAAACTTTAGAGAAAATTGTCGGTGTTAGCTTTAGTTACAATACATTCTCATTAGATCTCTTTTTGGCTAAAGAGGAAAATATCAGTTCTTTCTTTTCTGGTCTTAATGAAGAGCTAAAGAAAAAGAAAGAAACATTTATTTTTGCTTTTGATGAAGTCCAGCTTCTTAAACAAATTAAATTTGATTATTTTCTCGCCAGCGTCTTTGATAACTATCATCAATTAAAATTAGTCATAACAGGTTCAGAAATAGGGTTAATTAACATATTTTTAGGTAAAGAAAATTATGATGCACCACTATTCGGCCGAGCTAATTTAGAGATAACAATAGGTAAAGCCAAAGAAGAAACAGTTTCTAAATTTCTAGAAGAAGGGTTCACCCAGATTAAGAAAGAGATTAAATTTGTCGAGATTAGGGACGTTCTGGAGAATTTTGATGGCATCATTGGCTGGGCAACCTATTATGGATGGTATCGTAGCAAAAATTTTCCTCACCAGAAAGCCATAGAAAAAGTTAAAGAAGAAGGAAAGATAATTGTACGAAGAGAATGGGAAAACTTTCTTGCTTCCAAGAAAGCAAAAGTTGACTATTTAAAAATAATCAGATTCCTCGCCAGAGGAAAAAACAATTGGGCTCTTCTTAAACAAAATTTCAGCAAAGAAAGAAAGAAAATATCTGACAGCCAGTTAAGTTTCTGCCTCACAGAACTAATTGCTTACGGCTTTGTTGAGAAGTTAAACGAGCAATATTTCTTAGTTGATCCGATGCTTTCAATGGTTTGAATGGTAGACTACACTTTTTGACTTTCTGAAAGATTTGGACGGTTCAATCATCAACAAAAGCACTATTCTCTTGAACTTCCCGGAACTTGGTTATCATACTCATGCCCAGGTTTTTTTAAAAGTAGCCCATCATGAAAAAAGTAAAGAATTGAAAGAAAAAATGAAAACCCATCTTTCTTTTCATAATAATGTCAATACCGTCTATAAAGTTAATAACGGCTGGGACTTTATGATTGAAACTGTGCATAAGAATATTAAAGAGCTCAATGATTTTCTGGAAGAGCTTGAAGAAAAGTATTATTTGCAAGATAAAGAAATACATTATTTAATTGAAGAAGTGAAGAAAGAAGGCTTTACTTTTTCTTAACTATAACCATAATATTTTCTCTAACTGCAATTATCTTTTTTGTTCTATCCCAACTTCCATCTAGCTTTATTTCTTTCAGAAAATAGAATCTCTGCTTTACTATCTGTCATACTATGTTCTTCAGGTATTTTATAATCAATAGATTTACGATTTTGCACAAATCCATAACCTGGGTCATTTGGACCAATATGGCTATAATCTAGTTGTACATCACCCATTCTAAATTTGCGTAGGCTTTCTTCAAGATTATCTGTTAATGATTGATAATAAACTAAACAATCAGTGTTGTAAATATTTAACATGTCTTTTTCTATTTTTCGTAAAGAAAGCATTTGGTTAATCTCTTGTGGTGTATATTTCTTTAGACTTTTTTCAGTTCTCCAAGAACGATTTTTTTCAACCATACGAACAAAAGCACTTTTTTCATCTTTATATAAGAGAGCTGCAGTTCTATAATCTCTAAGATTATTCTCTTGATATCTATTACTAAAAGCTTCTGCAGTTGGTAAAAAATTGGCCATAATTACTTCAATAGTCTTGGGGTGTTCTACTATTTCTTTTCTTTCACTAATAACTAATGATGCTGACAACTGTTTTTGAATCAGGTATAAAGTGCTATTCTCAAGCATTTTTGCTGTAAAATCTATTGCTCTGTTTTTTTCTTTTGCTGCAACCATTTTCAAATCTCCATAATCGTACTATTTTTTTTAATATTAGCTTAATTGTTATCTTTTTTTAGGCACTATATCTTCAACCAAAATTCCATACTTATCCATTACTCCATTAGCTATTTCTGTTAATTCTTCATAACTTTTCCCAGCCAGATTTTCTTCAGAAGTAATTCCGTTAGCTTGATAAAATTCTCTGAGCCAGCGTCTAGTGTTAAATCGGTTATTCAATGGATTTTCTCCACTTTGTGGAATAGTAATGTCTTTCTTAATGTAAAATCTTCCCGTGCCCCTCATATGTGTATCCAATTCTCGAGGAGAAGCTTTTTCTCCTACTTTTTGCAGTAATTCTTCTAAAGATTCATAGCGATCGAGGTCTCTTTCATTATCCTTATCATAACGCACTCCTGTTACTTTATATTGTGCTTTAATGTTATTATCAACAAAAAATTGATAACTTCTAGTGCAGTCTGTAACTTCTCCTGTAGCTATGGTTTGGCCGGCAGATATCTCTACATCTAAGCGATAGTTTGTTTTGCTTCTTAAAGAGCGGGCGACGTAATCAATAAAAGATTGATAAGAATCAGCTTCGAACATTTCTTGAATCATATGGCTACTATTTCGTAGTTATTTAAAAGATTTTAGGATGAATTTTGCATTTTTTGGTTAACTTATCCTTGCTTGTTTTTAAACGGCCCTGTAGAAAATCTCGAAAAAAGTCGCCTTGGCCGCAAAACTTGTGCCACTTAAGTTGTACTTTTTATCAGAAGTGGCAACAATAACTCAAGTAAATAGTAGTTCCAGTTTTACTTTTTGGCCTAGGCGACGACTTTTTCTACAGAGCTTTTTTAAACGTCACATTTAAATATTCTTTAATCATTCTTTCATATTGTTAAATCTTTTAATCTAAATGTTTATACAAAAGAGTTAATCTAAAGAGGTAATTAATGGTAGAATTTGGCTCTGGTTATTCCATGCCCATGGATAGGGAGTATGGACAGCACAATGCTCTACGGGCAGAAGCTAGTCCCGCTAATAATTCTACAAATGATGTAAAAGTAGGAATTGGGGAATTTGGTATTAGTTTAGGTTTAGGACCGGTACAAAATGTTCCGGCTATCGGTGCTAAGCTGCGTGCAGGTATAAAAACCATGGAGCTTGGCTTTATGGGTGCAGGAAAAGGTGGCGGTCAAGGCCATACTCCAGAAATGTATGGTCAGAAACAACGTCAAGCTTTAGCAGAGATGAGAACAGCAAATCGTGTTGATTTTACTACACATTCTTCCGTAGGGGTTTGGGGCTTAGCTGGGCAAGATCAGCAAGGTAATTTTTCTAAATCTGCTAAGTCTGCTTCACTTAGTGAAATAAAAAGAGCGATAGAATTTGCTTCTGACGTAGCGGCTGGTGGGCCAGTTGTTGTACATACGGGAGAATTTCGCAGACCTATAGTAGATGCTGAGTGGAATAGTGAAGATGAGAAATGGCGTGGCAAGTTTAAGATGTATGATGATGAAGCAGAGCGAACTTCTTATCATATAGTTGATACTAGAACAGGACATCTGATTCAAGAAGCGCGTAAAAATAGGAAAGTTTCTAAGCCAGTTTGGAATCGTTATGAGGAAGGTACAGAGGAATGGAAAAAATTTGGCGGTAAGTCTTATACTGATGATACTGGAAAAAAAGTTCAGCCAGGAAGTTATATTGATTTTCAAGGTAATTATGTACCAATAGAAAATCGTATGCCGCGCTTTGATAAATCCAAAGGCACGTTTATAACTAAACAGATGGATTGGAATGATTTGCAAAAAGAGGCTGAAGAAATGACTAGTCGAGCTAGAGAAATGTGGAAACAATGGAAATCGGGAGAATTAACGCAGAAAGACTTTGAGTCTTCTAATTGGGTACGCTTTAAAGAAGCAAAAAATGAAAATGAGATTAAAATTAAGCCAGAAGAAGCTTATGTCATCTCTACTCTTGAAACAAATGCAGCTAACAGCCGTGGTTGGGCTCTACATTATGGGGCAGGTTATGAAGATGATATAGAGAAGATTAGTAAGATGAAAAAAGCTCTGGAGTTTTATGAAAAACTGGAGTCTGATCTTCCAGAAGATGAAAAATGGAAATTAAAAGTTAAGATGAGAGAAAGTGGGATGGATATGTTTGTGCCTACTGAAGAAAAAATGCCTAGCGAATGGATTAAAAAAGAATTAAAACAACGAGAACAGCATCTTAAGCAGACCCAAGAAGCTTCTTCTTCACAATGGGCGCAGTCTGCAGAGGCGGCTGAAACTATCAGGCATGTGCAAAGCGCAGACACTTATGCTTTAAAAGAGTCATATGATTCTTATGCTCAATCTGGTATAGTGGCCATGCAGCAGACAGATAAGTTGCAAAAAGAAGGTAAACTAAAAAAACCTATTGCTATTGCTATGGAAAATTTGTATCCAGAAAGTTTTGGTGCCCATCCTGAAGAATTAATTACTCTTATTCAAAATAGTCGTGAACGTATGCAGGAGATGCTGGTAAAGCGAGGCATGGCTGAAGAAGAAGCCAAGAAAAAAGCTGAAACTCATATTACTGCTACACTCGATACTGGTCATTTAAATATGTGGCGCAAGTATTGGACAGGCGATCCCAAGAAAAGTTTGAAAGATAATGATGAAGAATTTAATAAATGGATGATGGAAAAAGTAGTTAAATTATCTGATTCTGGTGTTTTAGGTCATATTCATTTAGTAGATAATTATGGTTATCAAGACGATCACTTAGCTCCTGGAGAGGGGAATACGCCAGTAAAAGAAATTAACAAAAAACTAGATAAGATAATGGAAGCACTGGATATTAAGTAATTACAAGTTAGATTTTCTAAATTATTTTTTAGTTTATTTTTCA
>JACPCC010000078.1 GCA_016179995.1 Candidatus Woesearchaeota archaeon
GTTCTTTTAATTGCTTCTCATCTCCACTAGCAGAGATGCCTTTAGGAGTTTTATCTATCAATGCCCTGCACTCCTCCTCACCAATAAATTCTCCATTTGTAATACATTCTTCTGGTGGCCCCCCATATTGCTTATTATAATCAGATATTCCTCTCACTTCTGTCTGTACTTCTTTGCCTATTTTTCTCTCATATTTTTGAGCAACATCTACCAATGTTTTCAAAGACTCTTTTGAGCATCCTCCTCCAGCTGGCCTTCCTGATTCAGTTTGTCCCATCTGGACAATATTTGGATGAGACTTGGTGAATTGTTCGCAATTAGTCGTACCAGTATTATAGATTGAAACTCTTTTCAGCTTTTGCAGGTTATCAAGGCATGATAAATCGCCCGTAACATCTGGGTTTCCCGGGTACTCGTCAGCTATTCCCAACTCTTCAAGATTGGTCAAATTGCTCAATACACAAATATCACCTTTGACATTAGTGCCGCTGACATAAATTGCTTTTAAATTAGGCATATTGGTAAAAACAGACAAATCTCCTGAAATTTGGGTGTGTGTCATGGCAAAAGTTTCTAACTTAGTTAAACCTTTTAAGCAAGAAATGTCGCCCGTTATCTTTGGATTAAATGCAAATTTCAAGCTTCTTAAGTACGTAGCACCAGCTAGCGAACAGATATCACCGGAAACTTCAGGATTGGAATAAAGACTAAAAACCTCCAAATTTATCAGATTCTTCAAATGAGCAATATCTCCTTTAATGGTCCTGTCAGTTGCATCCATATACTGTAAACAGGTTAGATCATTAAGCTGACTTACATCTTTTAGTAAATCTATATTATCAATCTGAAGAAAATCCTCATTGGTATAAACCATCTGAAACCTTTTATGAACTGAAGTGGTCAAACTGCCGGACGAGCAGGGAGAAAGTATATTTTTAGCTTCTTCTTTTTCGCGAGAAAGTTCTGCATTAGCAACGGAGATTAATAAAATCAGAATTACAATACATAACAAAAATTTTTGATTCATATCATTATCATCTCTTTTTACTCATAGAATAATTAAACTACTATTTAAATACATCTCAAAACTGTAATACTTCAGTAAAGTGAAGCAATGTCGTCGTCAGGGCCAAGATATGAGTTTTAGGTTACATTATGCTGGAACATAACCGAAATATTACAATCACACATTTAGTTTATAGATGATAGACAAAGGAAGATTTAGGTAAAACTCATGACCACGACGACGTTGCGGAACTTCAGAATAGTGAAGTATTACTCAAAACTTCCCTAAATGTAATCTCTTTAAGAGCCTTCGGCTTGGAACGGAAAACTGCCATTTGATTTCTTAACTGGGAAAAATCCCTACTAATTAAATACTCCGCAGTTGTTGCTGACAAGCAACCCCAGAAACTGTAGTTTCTGATGTGCTGCGGTTTGGGATTTTTTATTTTTGTTCTTGAGGTATCACATTCGCTTATTTGATAGAACGGACTTCAAATTTACCTTGAATTTTCCTCCGTTTCGCTACAAAATTGCACTAAACTTCAAGTCCTATCGGCGAGTTTAACAGCGAACGCATATGTTAGTATCTATTTTTAATACCTAATTGATTATTATTTTAAGTTCTTGTAATGAGTAAAAATCCCAATCGCAGCAGAGCTGTGGGGTTTTAGACCCATTTTTATTGAATAAATAGATCAAACGTATTTGTTTAGCTTTTGGCGGTCGTTTGTCTCGTCCCACTAAAGCAGTATGATGGGTGAAAGGGTAGATTCACTTTTTTGCTGATAGGTAATCAATCCATCTGACGAATAGCGACGCTCGACAAACATTATTGACCGCGCCGAGCTAAACAAATACAAATTGTTTTTAAATCTTTTTTTTAGATAGTTTCCTCTCCATAAATACCATTAAATTTACTTTTACTATGCGTTTTCTAAGCTTAGATGTTCGGCCATCTTGCGGAATTCTTTGGCGGGCTTAGAACGTTTGTAAAGATAAGTTAAAGGAGCTTGATTGTAGAGGGCTTTACGAAACTTTTTGTCTTGACGAACATTAGCGATGATGGGCAGACTAAGAATTTCTTCTATTTCTTCCGGCTTTAGCTCGTGCTTGCCTTTATTACTGAGGTTCAAGAGCAAACCAGCCATAGTGGTGTTATGTTTTTTAGCCAGTTGAATGGTCTTTAAAGCGTCCATGATGGAGCTGAGAGTGGGATTAACTACTATAACTGCTTCGTCACAATTTTTAAGCACTTCAGAAACCTCTGGTCCCAAACCACTAGGGGCATCTACTAATACCAGATCTGCTAAGTTATCGAGATGATCGAATACTTCGCCAATATCTTGCGAATTGGTTTTGAGGAATTCTGTATATGAGGGAGAAGCGGGAACTAAAGCTAGGCCGCTTTCATGCAGGTAAATTATATCTTTCAAGCCGGCTTCTCTTCTGAGAAATTTGTTGACTGTGCCTTGAGGATTAGTAAAGCCAAGATGGAGGGCAAGGTTTGGTGTAACTAAATTGGCATCAAGAAGAAGAACTTTTTTGCCAAGGTTTACTAAAGCTTGGCCAACATTTAGCGTAGCTGTGGTTTTTCCAGTTCCACCTTTACCAGATACAAAGGCTACAAACTTGCTCATGTTTAACACCTGTCTTTTTTATTTTTAGTTAAGTTTTTTGATTATATATTACCTTGAATAATTCTATTTTTGTATTTGTTTAGCTTTAGGCGGTCTGTTTACCGTGTCCCGCTCTAATCATCGCTAAGAGGACCGACTACTTGAGTCCAGGCATAGCGAAAAAATTTATGAGTAAAACGTTCACAATTGATTAAATTGTCAATATTTATTTCAGTACTATAATTATCAAAGTCTGTAACTAGAGTGACATGCCGGCGGAATTCTTCACGTTTTTGGCGAGGAGATTTAAGAATATTTTTAATAAAAGTATAGAACACAATATATTTTTTTAGCTGTGCATCTTCTTTGTAAAGCTCTATTAAAACAGTTGCTCTTAGAGCTGGGCTTTTTGGTAAAGCGGTAATCAGACCTTCGCTTTTAGCTTTTTCTAAATAGGCTTCAATAATTAAATCGTAAATCTCTATCAATCGATGCACTGCATTAGTCAAAACATCGACGGTTCTAGTATACTTTAAAGTAACGTAGATAATATGTTCCAGCCGTTTCAATTCTTCCCGTGCTTCTAAAAGATAATCATTCATGTGTTTTGAAAAGTATTTAATATTTCTTAATATTTAGTATTTTTTTAATGATTCTATTCTTAGTATATTTTTAGGATATTTTACTTATAAAGGTGGAGAGGTTTTTATGCTTTTCTGAAAATTTACTGCTTTTTAGATAAACTTAATGATTAACTGGTTCTTAAATGATGTTAAATATTCTAAATAGTGCACTAAACTTGCTTTAATCTTCCTTTTTTAAAGCTAGGATGGCTTCAGCCAAATCGCCATTTGCCTCTTCTAAAGCTTGACGGGCTGCCTGGGCAGTTGCGCCTGTTTGTTCTTGTACGGTCTCAATATCTTCAAGAGAAATTTCTTCTGTTTTTTCAATTCGAGGTCTCTCTTTTATTTGTCCAGTAATCTGCAGTGTTTCCTGCCCCATCATATTGACTTTTATAACAGAAGGATTAACGACTATAATATCTTTGTCAGGCGTGCGGATAATGACTTCTTGAGCATTTATCTCTTCCTGCTGTACGCCCATTTGACGCATCATCTGCTGCATCTTACGTGGATTCATTCCAGGGAACATTTTAGTTGAAGATACTTCCTCCATACTGATGGAGCAAGGCAATTATAATGATAATTACTATAGCCATGATAACTACTGCTATGGGTGGAATTTCAATTTTAGAACTATACTCGTCAAAGTACCGAGTTAGACCGCCTTGCCCCGAAGGCAGGCGAATTTTATTATCTTGTGCCATTGTTTTATGTGGATTGTGCTTGCTTTTATAAATCTTTTTAGAATGTTTTTGGGAAATAATATCTTGCGATTAGGTCTTAAACATGGATCTTAAATAAAATAAGCGCCCGGAGGGACTCGAACCCTCGAATGCTCGCTCTCTCCTGATGACCTTTCAATCAAAAAGTAAACTGCAGGCGAGAACCTTAGCCGCTTGGTGACGGGCGCAATGATTGTAATAGTTTATTTTGCTTATCTTTGTGCTCAAAACCCACCTGCTTTAAAAAGTTTCTGAAAGAATTCTTTTCAATATTAAACATAAGGTCAATGCTTTGGCTTCCATCTTTTCTAATATTAAGTTTATGTTTCCTTACTGGTGAACAATGAATGTTAAATTTAGATAAGAGTTCTCTAATTTGATCAAGATATATAATTCCTGAATCAACGATATTTTCATTTTTAACCATCTTAAACCCTATTTGCCAACGAGGTTTGAGTGTATTTCTGCAGAATATGCTTCCTTCATTATCAAAAAGACCTCTTAAATAAGCACTTCTAATTTCATCACTTCCATTAAATATCCAATCCGGGATGGTAAATCGTTGATTCGTTTTATTCCCTACGGTGGTTCCAATATCTCTTAGAAAAGAAGCTACTGGTTTTGATATAATAAACAATTTGTATCTTTTACATGATTTTGGATTTCTTTTTGAAGTACTATTATCTACATAAATTCTTTCCTCTACTCCAAAAAGACGGAAAAAACGCTCTTTAACTGCTTCTATTTCTTCTATGTTTTTTGAATAAAAAGAAGTAAGATACCTCCATTCTTTAATTTGTAGGTGTCCATCACCAGTAATATCTGCTACAGTACGCGCCAGTTCATGGTTTTTTAGTAAGTGATTATGCATTAAATTATCTAAGAAACAGCTTCTTTATATATTCTATCCGAGGTTGTCTTGTGCGGGAGTGGCTTGTTAAAACGTAATCATTCTAAAGAAAAAACCGGACCCGGTGAGATTTTCAATATTGAGGGTTGATAAGGGCAGACTGCCCTTATTTTTTGAACTCACGATCCCCAGCTATCTTTCTTTACAGTTAGAAGGCTGGTGCCTTATTTGCCCAATTTTTCCAAAGTTGTCTCACCTTATCGTAGGGTTAGAAACCCTACTTGAAAGCTTTTGATGCAACTTTGGCTAAAGTTGCCAGGCTAGGCTACGGGTCCTTAATAACGCCCAAAATTAATTTACTTTATAAAATATACTCTTCTTTCGGCTCTGTAGAAAATCTCGAGAAAAGTCACCTTGGCTGCAAAACTTGTGCCACTTAAGTTGTACTTTTTATCAGAAGTGGCAACAATAACTAGAGTAAATAGTAATTCAAGTTTTGCTTTTTGGCCTAGGCGACGACTTTTTCTACAGAGCCTCTTCTTTCGTAATACGCTTAAAGGAGGATAGCTTTGCATACTAAAAAACATAATTAATAATTTAAATAGTTATGTTTTTTATATATAGTAACGATTATTAATTAGAACTAAATTTATGTTCTTTACTACACTTTAGTGCTGGGTTGGACGCTTTCGGCTGATTTCTCATGACTTTTGAGATATATAATTTATTTTCTAAAGAAAGATTTATTTATCCTAATTTAAACAGTAAGTATTATGATAACTAAATCCAAAAAAATAGAATTCCTTCAAGCCATGAACTTTCGCCATGCCTGTAAATTATTTGATGCCAAGAAATCAATAAAAGAGACAGACCGCGATTATATCTTAGAAGTAGGAAGACTATCTCCCTCATCTCGAGGTCTAGAACCATGGGATTTTTATGTTCTACAATCGGCAGAAATGAAGCAAAAGCTGCAGCTGGCTTGTTTAAATCAGCCTCAAGTGGGGACGGCTAGTTTTAATGTAGTTATTTTGGCTAAAATTAAAGATTTGCATCCAGACAGCAAATATATGGAGAAGATGCTAGAGCGCTTTGGAGTTAATAAAGAACAGAAAACTATTGCTTATCGAGAATTCTATGGGCAAGTGGCTGATGTTAAATTATGGTGTATGAATCAGTGTTTTATTGCTGCTGCCAACATGATGACGGCAGCAGCTTTTATTGGCATTGATTCTTGTCCAATTGGCGGTTTTGAAGCAGATAAAGTAAAATCTATCCTTAAACTTAAAGATCCAGAGATAGCTCTAATTGTTTGTTTTGGTTATAGAGTTAAAGAAGCTAGAGTTAAAAATCGGCGGGCTTTTGAAGAAGTGGTAAAGTTTGTGGATTGAGAGATAGAACATAAAATTTAATGGTTTAATTACTTTTAGTTTGATTATTCTTGTTCTAATTATTTTCATCTAACAAAACTTCCATCTCGACATTAAGTTTTATTTCTTGTTCTCCCATTTCTACATTAATTATTTTAGATTCAAAGCCTTCTTTCTTAATTACGACAACATATCCTTGGTTTAAAGCGATATCTTTAAACGCAGTTATCCCTTCACCGCTAGAATATTCTACTCTACTAGGTAGAGCACCGGGCAGATGATAGTCGTTTTCATAGTAAAGAGAAACTTCAGCGTCAGAGAGAAGAACTTGCTCCTGGTTTTTAATGATTAATTTTAAGATCGGCCAAGGGGCTAAATTTAATTCTATTTTAGCTTCTGCCCCGTGTTCAGAATAACGAATTTCTATTTTTTTCTGGCTTAATCCATATTCTTCTTTGGAAACTTTAAGGAGATAAGGGCCGTCTTCAGTTTTCATCGGAAATTAATAATTTTTTGGCATCGTCTTGTTTGTTTTTTTTATTCTGTTTGTTTTTATTGTAATTGCTATTTTCTTTATTATAATTATCATCATCTGTGTTTTCTGTATCTTCGTCAGCAAGAAGCATGACTGTAGCACTTTTTACTGGAAAGTTATTTTCGTCTAAAACTCGTACGGCTAAAGTAGTTATTTCTTTAGTTAAAGTGAGTGTTATTGATTGTTTTTGGTCTGGGAGTGCTTGTATTGTTTCCTGTCGACTTGGAAAATAGCCGCTTTTCTCAGTTCTGATAATATTATTTTCTTGATTGAGGATGATTTCTTTAGTGCCTTTGCTTTCTCCATAGGAATTGGTTTTGCCTTTGTAGACTCCATTGAGGTAAATTCCTGCATCTCCCAAAGGTTGATTTTTTTCGTCCACTACTTTTACTAAAAGAAGGCTGGCTTTTTCGAAAGCGGTAATTGAGGTGTCTATGGCTTTTCCGGTCACTTGTTCTGATGAGGAGCAGCTCAATAGTGATAGGGTTAAAATTATGGTGATTGAAAATAGGCTTAATAATTTGTAAATATTTAATCTGTTTTTTTTCATCTTATTCAATCTTTTTTTCAATCTTTGTTATCTCTTTTTCAATCTTTTCTCTGTTATCTATTGTTGGATCACTATTATCAAAGAGAACTTTTAAATATTTCGCTCTCTGATAATAGATATGGCTCATTATGTGATAACGGAACTGAGGGAAGTCGAAGCTCGAGGATTGAGAAAAGGTTATGTTCCAGCAATCTCATCTTTCATCAAGTCTTCCATCGAACTTCTCTTCAAATCTTTCTTCAAATCTTTCCTCAAACATCTCATCAAATATTTTACCTACCACTTCTTCCTCTTTTTTGCTTACCAGCAAAGAAAAGCCAGTAATTTTCTATCCTGGCTGCGGGCAGGACATTTTGTATCTATTACTCTTTCTTGAGAAAATTGGTTATTCTTTCAATGAAATGGAGTTAATATTTAATGATACTGATAACATTTTTGGTTTGATTAAAACCATTTTAGATGATTTAGGGATTGGTTTTGTTGAAGAAAAAAGTGCAGTATCTCGTGAAACAATATTTTTTTATTGGAAAGAACAGCTAATCAATCTGCGTTTTGTACACGGTAATGTATTTG
>JACPCC010000079.1 GCA_016179995.1 Candidatus Woesearchaeota archaeon
GATTATCCATAATTACTCCCCCTAACTGCTATTACCATACAAATAAACGCATACACTTATAAAAATTACCTAACATTCTCATCCAAAAAACATCTTCTTTATCCCTTTTACTTTACGAACACGTTTCATCATCTCTAAAATATGCTGCAAGCTTTTAGGGATTAAAACGAATGAACATTCTACTGTAGAAACGTCAACTATTTTTGCTTTCGCTTCTTTTACTTCAAACCCCGCCTGAGCAATAGTATGCAGAACATCTGCCAATAAACCGCTTCTTTCTACAGCTTGAACATAATAGTTTATTTTCTGGTTGATAGTTTCTTTCCAATTTACAGCAACTAAACGAGCTTCTTCTTTTACAGCGAATTTACAGTCCGTATTATGGACGGAAATCAATCTTCTTTTAGTAACTAATCCAGCAATTTCTTCGCCAGGAAGCGGAGAACAGCATTTAGCAAGAACACAAAAAGCTTGAGGAAATTCTATAGATTCCACTAATATGCCTTGCTCTTCAGTCATAGCTGGCTTGAGTTGGCGGTAATGAAGAACGGGCAATTGTTCGAAAGCCTTGAGATATTTTCTTATTTTCTGTTTGGTTTTTCCTGAGATCACAAACTTCAACCAACTGCGCCTTGGATGTTGGTTTTTGTTAGTTACTATTTCTACTACATCACCTTTACTTAGAGAATGTTTTAATGGAACAAATAGGCCATTAACTCTACCACCTATCGCTTTGTTACCTACTTCTTCATGGACTAGATAAGCAAAGTCCAAGAGAGTAGATTTCTCAGGCAATTCTTTTACTTCTCCTTTTGGTGTGTAACAATGAATTTTATCAGCGAAAAGATCTATTTGTGCACTTTCTAGAAATTCTTCAGCTGTACCTTCTTTTTGCAGATCTAGCAAACTTCTTAGCCAGGATAATTTACGCTCGAAAAGGTCGCCGTAATTTCCACCTTTGTAACTCCAATGTGCAGCTACTCCGCCTTCCGAATATTCGTCCATTTCCGGAGTACGAATTTGTACTTCAACCATCTTGTTTTTGGAAAGAATTACAGCCGTGTGGATAGAACGATAAAAATTTTGTTTAGGATTGGCAATGTAATCTTTTAAGCGACCTTCTACTGGAATAAAGTGTTCATGGAGCTTTCCCAATAGGATATAACAATCTTTTACTTCAGGAACGATTACTCTTATGCCTAAGAGATCATACTGCTTGTCTAGGCTAACGCCTCTCTTGCTCATCTTACGATAGATACTATAAATATGTTTTGGCCGACCTTTAATCTTAAGAATTTTAGTGTCACCGGCAATTTTCTTAATTTCTTCGATTGATTGAGCGACTGTTTTATTTCTCTCTTCTTCTGAATCACGCAGGAAAGCAGCTATTTCTTGATATTTTTTAGGATTGATAGTAGCAAAAGCGATATTTTCCATCTCCACGCGCATCTTTTCCATTCCTAAACGGTAAGCTAAGGGAGCATAAAAAGCTAAAACTTCCTCTGAAATACGCAATTGCGAGGCTTTATCTAAAAAAGATATCTGTCTTAAGTTGTCTAGTTTATTGGCGAGTTGAATGATAATGATACGCAAGTCTTTGATTGTAGCAAGCAAAACTTTACGCAAAGCTTCAGCCTCTAATTGTTTATTTTTATTTTTTAACTGCTTTAGTTCGGCTACACCAGAAATGAGCATCCAGACATCTTCATTAAAATTTGATTTTATTTCAGCTTCGGCAGATAGACAACTGTGTAATAGGCCAGCTAAAACAGAAGAAGGGTCTAAATTACTTTCCATCAAAATCTGAGCCACACGAATATTATGATCTAGATAAGTATCTCCAGCTAAGCGCATCTTTGATTCAAGATTTTTTTTGGCGATTCTAAAAGCTATAGACAATTTACTTTCTATAAAAGCATAGCCCTTAGCCCTGCAAATTTGCAAGAAAGTATCTTCGTTCATAAAGTATTAGAATTATGGAAGGGTTAAAAAAGCTTGTGGGAAAGAAAGAGACAAATAACACCAAAAAAACGGCCCTGTACAAAAAGTCAAGAAGAGTGAGAGCCTTACGATTTGTCAAATGGATTCAGAAGCAGATTTCTTCTAAATAATATCTCTTCTTTAAACAAAAGCATTAGCGAAAATCTGCCTCGAACGAAACTTTCTACATGGCCCAAAAAACACAAAAAATATAAGTAGATAGTTTGTTCTTTAATAATAAGTTAAATAATATTAGTTAAGTATTAGTCAGAATTAGAGTTAAGTATTAATTAGAATATTTTAGTGTTAATGGAGGTAAATAAAATGGTAATGGTATTAAATTCAAAGAGTTTTCAAACGGAGATAAGTAAAGATACGCCAATTATTGTAGATTTTTGGGCTTCTTGGTGCGGCCCTTGCCGTATGATGGCTCCAGTATTCGAAGAATTGAGTAAAGAGAAAGAGTTTGCTGGAAAATTGAGGTTTGCTAAACTATCTACTGAAGAAGAACCTAACATTGCCGAAAAACAAGGAATTACGGGAATTCCTTGCCTCATATTATTCAAGAAAGGAGAAGAAGTGGATAGAATCATTGGCGCGCATCCTAAAGAAGAGTTGAAAGGGAAGATAGAAAAGTTATTGAGGTAAGTTTACCTGTTTTTATTGCTGTTATTTATTGTTTTTTTAGGAGATATAGTGAGGGCAAGATATATTCGTACAAATAAACTGCCCGAACTATATTAGAAAGCAAGAAAAAAAGTACGATTATTTCTTGCTTTCTCTATAATGTGCTAAAATGTTATCAATTCAGATTTATACTTTTAAACGCTCTTTCGATTTCTCTAGTTACTTGTTCGTAAGGAGGAACTATACTAAGGAGATTCTGTAAATCACGATTATATTCTTCTAACCAGGGAAACTTTAAATGTGTAAATATAACCTTTTCTTCTTTTAATTTAGATTTTAATAATGCAACATCTATTCTAGTTCCTTTATTTAAGAGCATCCACACATCATATAAATCCCTGGGCTCGATTCTTCTTAACAAAGTTCTAATTTTCTCAGCAAGAATTTCTTCTTCATCCATTACCACAATACTAAATTGAGGTACATCTGAAAATAATTTTGAAATAATCTTTACGGCTTTTTTCTTGATTTTTCTACTATTAAAATCTACTTTTAGAGTGTTAGTCGATTCTTTTCCCCCTTGGAATAAAGGACCTTTAAAACGTACTTCAAAACGGATATTCCCCTCTAGTTTCTTCTCAGCATAAACCTCGAAGGGAATATTGAGTAATTCAAAATCTTTTAAACAATTCAGAAAAATGCTTTTTATCTTTAGAGTAGAAAGATTAGTATTAAAATTCAGATCTTCCGAAGCACGTTCTGAGCCGAAACATATTCTCAGGCACGTTCCTCCTTTAAAAAAGAAATCTTCAGAAAAACGGGAAAGAGCATGGAGAAAAACAAATTGGAAATATTCTTTTTCTTCATAATATAATTTAGTTTTTCTTTTCTCTTTTATTTCCGTTAATTCTTCAAGCGATATCATTTTTATCTGACTATTTTTGTTTTCTAAATATTTACATCCAAAAGCCATTTCTTGTTGAAATTATTTTTCCGGTTAAGAGTAGGATCCAATAATTCATATCCAATTGAACCTATTTTTTGGTGCAATTTGCCTAAGTCTTTAGTATAACCTAATTCTTCAAGAAGAAAGCCTAATCTTCTTAATATAACTTTGTTTTTAATTTTAAACGCATATTGAAATAATTTCTGCTTATCTAATTCACTTAATCCAGATTGAAGCGCTTTTTTTATCTCTTTTATGCCTCCAGCATACTTAGGAAACAATAAAGAATCGAGGAAAGCTTTTTCTTTTTCAGCAATGGTTATTTCGCCTATTGCTTTATACCCAAAAAATTTATTTTTAGCCAAAGTGATGTATTGAAAAAAAGTGTTGGATTTAGTATATTTGGTCGTAGCAAAAAATATCTTTTGAGGATTTTGGTCAGAAAAACCATAATAATTAAGAGCTGACCAGAAAGAGAGGTAAGAAGGAAAATTTAAAGTTTGTCCGATAAGGAATTCATTAGCCTCACGCAGAGTAAAGTAACTTTTTACTGTTTTTTTTATTGCTTCTTTTTTTTTAAGAGCTTTAATCAAATTATATGCTTTTGTCTTACTGAGACTGAGAAGCAGACATAAATCTTTAATTTTGAATACCAAGAGGTTGTTTTTTTTCAGTTCTTCCAGGACCCGATATTCTAGTTTGCTGAGTTGCATTTTGAGTGTATTTCTTTTATTTTTTATTTAATGTTATGACTTTTTTAGTTTAGGGTATTTAGTTATTTCCTTTGGATTTAGTAGTATTTTTACTAATATTAAAGATATTTACTATTTAAATCTTTCGGAAAACAGACACCTCTAAGAAATGGGATTATGAGATATAAATTCCAACATTAAGAACAAACCACCATAATAATTATAAGCAAATTTAGAGCCTATTAGATTTATGCTGCAAAATATTCTGGCTTTAATCTACGATTTTGATCAAACGTTAATTCCTGGCTTTATGCAAGAGCCGTTGTTTAAAAAATATGGAGTTGATGGAGATGAATTCTGGGCTGAATCTGCAGCTTTGAGAAGCTCTGCAGCACAAAAAGGAATTAATATGGACGGCGAGTGCGCTTATATGAATCTTATTTTACGTTATGTGAAAAATGGAAAGTTTCCTAGTTTGTCAAATCAAGAGCTGCAGGATTTAGGAAAAGAAATAGTGTTTTACACCGGATTGCCGGAATTTTTAGGAAGAATAAAAGAAAATATTGAAAAAGAGCCTCGATTTGAAAAACATCAGATTACTGTTGAACATTATGTTATCAGCACTGGTTTGAAACCTATGATTTTGGGAAGTGGTATTGGAGATAAGTTAAATGATGTTTTTGCTTCAGAATTTATGGAAGATGACAATGGAGTTGTTTGTGAAATCGCCAGAACCGTCGGACATCTAAAGAAAACAGAATTTATTCATCTTATTAACAAGGGTGGCAATGTAGACAAATCTGTTAAAGTTGAAGATGTTGTGCCAAACGAATATAGACGCATCCCATTCCAAAACATGTGCTATATAGGTGATGGACAAACAGATATTTCCAGTATGGCTACTATCAATGGACGTGGTGGAACAAGTTTAGCTGCATATAATCCATCTGATAAAAAATATTTTAGAGAAGCATTTAATCTACGATT
>JACPCC010000080.1 GCA_016179995.1 Candidatus Woesearchaeota archaeon
TAAGTAATTCTATCTAAATGAGTAATGGGGTGACTTATGTTTTTATTTTTAAACGTTTATAAATGGGAGATTTGGCACATATTATGGAATTTTACAGTTCTGTGTAAATCCATTGCACCCCATGAGGACCATAGATTATTTTCCCACTTTTCCAAAGATACTCTAAAATTACTTGTAATGTTTGATGCATTATTTGTCTAGGCAATTGTCTTTTAATTTCAGAGATTTTTAAAGGCATATCTCTATGTTCTTTTAGAAAATCTTCTACCATCAAAACAGTGTTTAAATTAGGATATCTTCTAGTTTGCTGTTCTTCTTCTTTTATTACTTCATTTTCTGTAAATTGTAATGCTTGCGTGCTCATTTTATATCCATCGATATCTAAAAAGTATCCGTTATATTTAAATGTTTCTGAGTGAATTAAATGAAAATCAAGAACGACTAAACCATTTACTACTAATTCCTATCTCACATTAACCACAAACTTCAAGGTATGGTAATATGGCTCATTATTATCGCCCCTCAATACCTCTACATTAAACAAATACTTTCCTTTATGCGCATCTCCTGGTACTTCTACCATTATTGGTTCAGTGCGATAATCATTCTGCGGTAAATTGATGACATCAGTAGGATAAAGTAGCCAGTCATTAATATCTGTCACTTGAGATTTAAAATCATTTCCCTCATAATCTACTGCTTTATCTAAAGTAATTTCTAATCTAAATTGGTCATTATCTTGTTCAGTATTGTAAATCCCAACTCCAAAAATATGACTCTCTCCAGCTTGAATATCAGCAATATGCAGTGGCAAGGCTACCTTCTTGCCTTCGTCTAAAAGCAAGTGTAAGATTTCTTCTTTGGTACGTGCATCTAAAGCCTCTTTCTGTCCTTCTGCAATTCCCATCAATTGATAAAGAAAATAAATCCCCATTCCTAACAAAACCAAAGAAATAATAATCACTACTAACATATTCATAGAGAGACTAATATCTCCACGATGATTACGAAAAAAATTAAAAGAAAAAGCCATGTTCTCTTGGCTCTAGACCTAAGCAATCACGTTCAAAAAGAACTGTTTTTCGTCGTAAATTATGTTGACTGGGCAAGATTCACCCGAAGGTATAGCAGTAGGTTCACATCTAACTTCTATTTTACAAATATATTTCCCAGCAAATAACTCTTTCTCTGTTATTATCACATTATAACCAACGCTACCACTTGGCTCTACATTCTGTGGAATGGAAACTACTGTCGGAAGTTGTGGTGAGTTTTGGTCATACTTTTCTGTACCTTTCGAACACTCAGAAATATAAAATTTTGCGCCTTTTGCAACAAACTCATTTTTATTATAATAACCGATACTCATGGTCTTATCTTCTTCTCCTCTTCTAATCTCTACTTCTTGAGGAATAGTTATCGTATTCTCATTTGTTGGTTTCGATTCTAATTCCGTTAAAGCTAAAGCTTGCGGCAGTTTCTGCCCTGCCCCTTTGAAAATAGCTCTGGTCAAAGTTAAACTCAAACCTAAAACTACAAAAGCAATAACAATAATAACAATAGCTGTAATGGAAAGCGACAAATCTCCTTTTTTATTTCTAAATAACATCTTCATACACCTCTTTTGATTAGACTATTAATATTTACTTAATGCTCAGTCTTTATAGTTAAGTATTATTAATTGGTATATAAAGGTTACTTTGATGCTCAGATAAACATAAGTTTTTAACCCCTGTTTCCTCACCTTCCCACAAAACCTTTATATTACTCCTCTTTCTACCTACTCTCTATGGCTCTTTATGAAAAGAAATGGTGGCAGGCTCTCTTCAAAAAGAAAGAGGAGAAACAGGAAGATGTCATTCACGATGTACAGGCTATTTTAGAATTCTTAAAAGACATACCCGAGGAATCACGCTCTTTAATCCCTTTATTTAAACAATTAGAAGACTTAGAAAAAGAACGTCAAGTTGCTTCTGGACATCTCACAAAAATAAATCTTGAAACACAATCGGGAGTTTTAGAAAAGATTCTTGCTCGTTATGAAGCCTTGCAGAATGATGCCGACATCAATGGAATTCGAGTAAAAAGAATTGCTTTAGATTTCTTAAAGAAAGCTAAGAAAGCTGGTCTTAAAGATTTAGTGGCTGAGAAAGAGCAGAGCTCTAGATGGCGCTTAGGGTGGTAATATTTTTCTAAATAAAATACCCCCCTGACTAAAAAGTCCCACTTTCTTACACAACTCTTTTAAGCAAATTTTCATTTTAAATCGTCATGGAAGAAAATGTCTCATTTGAAGAGAACATTTCATTAGAGGATAAACTAAACCAAGCACGACCAAATTTACCTTATGAACTTCTTCAACAAAAAAACCGCAGAGAACCTAACTATATCATTCAAAACGATTACTTAACTCGTTTTAGAAACGAACAAAAAGATCTCTTAAAATTTATACCGCTTGCTCATATTAATAAATTTCCTAAAAATGGCAACGAATGGCTTTATGGCTGGACTTGGCGCAATAAAAGTGGAAAGGTCAATCTACGTGAAGATTTAATCGGCACTAAAAAACTGGAAGTAGACATCCACGAATGCTGCCATACTCCTGATGAATATGAAACTAGAGTTTTAACCGCTGAGATTATGAAAACGATTATACCGGAAGAAAAAAAATATTTGCATAACTGGAGAAATTACAATTAAAAATAATTGTATTTGTTTAGCAATTTTGCGGTCTGTTTTCCTCACCCCACTAAAGCTGTATGATGGATAAAATGGTAAATCTACTATTTTGCTGGCGGGGAACTCGAACCATCTGACGAATGGTTACGCTCAAAAAACTCATTGACCGCGCCGAGCTAAACAAATAATTAAATAAAATAATTTTTACGTACCTAAACCCTTCCTAAAAATATCCTATGTTTATCCTTCTTTCCTTCCATTTCATCTAAGATTCTATTTACAACCAGCTGTTTAGGGTCAGGAAGTAGTTTAACTCTATTTTTTATGTCCTCAAAACTTTCAAAAGGTTTTTCTTGTCTTGCTTTCAATATTTCTACACGATGCTTTAACCCTAATCCTGGTAATAATTCTAATTGATGCATCCTTAGAGTAAGAGGTTGTGCTTTATTAAAGAAAGCAATAAATGGTGCTTCATTCTTCTCAATACTTTTTCTTAGCGCATGCGGTAATTCATTTCTCGCTGTAGAGGTCAATCTATCAATGGAAATTCTACCTTTAATATGGTGTATTTCATCTCTTTTAGCTTCGCCAATATACACTTCTTCTAAAGGCTGTAAAAACACTCCTTTTTTTGGCACTAATTCTAATAAAGATAGATTTTTTAATCCTAAAGCTTGAGCAATAGGGGTTTTAAAATTACCAGAATCCATGGGGTAACCATGTTCTAAATAATCCAATATCACTGCTTGTTCCTCACGAGTAACTGAAGCAGTAGTAGCGGCTGTTGCAGAGGTATTTATTGTAGTTTCGTTGACCATTTTGGGTAGTAAGAAGCCGTAATTTATTAAAATTACGCTTTTTATTTAAATTCTTGAACGGTTTTTAGAATATCATCTTGATCTTTCTTAGGCAAACTAAGAGGATAAGCTTGTAAAACTACTTTCAAATCTTGAGCATCTTTAGGTAAGAAATCTATAATTTTAGCTATATGCTCTTCTTTTAAACGAGTTAATTTCAAGTCTACTAACCTATCATGCAGTTCTTTGCACTTCTTATGGTCCATAATATTAGGCACAAAAAGGTCTACATATTCTTTGCATTTATTGGACAGAAGGTTAAGCTTTTCATCACGCTTTTCTATCTCGGCTAAGCGTTCTTTTACTACCGCTAATGACAAAGGCTTTTCTTCAATAAATAATGGGTTGCTCATTTTATTTGTTTCCTAATTTTTAATCAATTTAATAATTATTAATTTACTTTTTTAAGATGGATTGGATAAACCAACAACACTTTATCTTTATTTCCATCGGTAATGCCAAGTTCATAGCATCTTCCGCGTTGGGCGATGACTTTAGCAATTCGACCATGAAAACGTGGGAAGCAGCGTCCTTTTTGCACTTGCGGATTAAGCTTAATTGCTACCATTTCTCCAGGTTGAAATTTCTGAAAATAACGGATAACTGAAATCTTACCTCTCTCACGATGATCAAGTGTAAGCTTGTGTCTTGTCTTTCTTTGATGTGTACCTATGCGTTGAACCATTTTAGTCTCTTTAATTTATTTATCTTTTATCTAATTAGTATATTTACTTCTCTTTATCTCTCTTTTTCAGCTTTAATTTATAAATATATCGAAAGATTTGAGATAAGATGCTAAAATTAGACTAAATAGTCTGCTTTTAGTTCGTCTGCTTTTAGTAATTTTGTTTTCAATTAATTTTTATCACTCTAGCTCTAATCTTCATAAATGTTATAAATTAGTCGTTCTAATCTTACCATTATCTCCTCTATATTTTATAAAATGTCCTCTAAACACATCCCACTATTATTATTAGCTAGTTTTACTTCTTTTGCTGATTTTAATTACATCCAAACAGAAGTATCATCAAAACAAGAGAATAGAGAGAACTTAGCAGTTAACTTTTCCAGAGAACAGATGATCAGTCAGCTTAATGAAAACATTTCCGTTTTAACACTAGATCAAAGAATAGATTATATTGCTAAAAATATAGTTTTACCTCCAGAAAAACAGCAAAGTAAAATTATGGCACAAGGTAATTGTAATATCTATTTCTTGGATTTAGCACAAGTGGAAAAACCACGGGGAATATTACAAATACATCTTACTAAATCAATCTCAAATGCCCACTGTTCTGAAAATGGTCAAATGGGTTTTATTTATCATTTAACTAAAGATTTTGACGGCTTTGTCATTTTTTCTAATGTTAATGTAAAAAATAAAAGCTATGACCTTTATCTCATGCCTGCACAATCTCGTCTTTATCAAGGAGAAGTTAGCATAGATTATGCACAAAAATGTGAAACTGTAATTCATGACAAACCTGACCGTGCTAAATTATGCCAACAGATGGCCGAAACTATAATTGAGAAAGTAACTCGTCAAGCGATATTGTATTATCAAAAATTACAATTGCAGGCTGATATTAAACAAATATCACCAAATATAAACTAATTAAATATTTACTTTAACTGATTATCTAACACTTTTAGTGTAATTGAATATTCTTCAAAT
>JACPCC010000081.1 GCA_016179995.1 Candidatus Woesearchaeota archaeon
GCAAACAAGAATGGTCAATTTGAAATTAATTGTTTGGTTTAAATTAAGTAGATCACCCATAAATAACCAGCAACACTGAAAGCAGCCAGAGTAGTATACCTATAAACATGGAGCGGTCGTAAACTACTCTTTCTGGACTGCGAGCGATAAATGAGCCTAAAGTAATTAGATAATAAAAACGAAAAATGACGTACAAAGCAAATGGCAGAGTATAAAGCAATTGCTGATGCTCACTAAGGAAAGAGTATAAAGCATAGGAAATAGTTAATAAAGTAGTAGAAATAGTCATTAAAGAGTGTGTGACTTCTAAGGTATAGCCGGCCAATACTTTTCTGGTGGCTTCAGCTTTGTGCTTCAGCAAACAGACTTCGGAATGTCTTTTTCCGACAGAGAGGAACAAGGAAAGAAAGAATGGACATAATATCAGCCAGGGAGAAACCCATACACCTATAGCTATAGCCCCAGCTAAAGCTCTAAGAACAAATAGTATAGCAATGGTTAAAATGTCGGCAAAAAGAATATCTTTGAGTGCAAAAGTGTAAATTTGAGTTAATAAAAATAGTCCTGAAGCTAATAGTAATATATCGGTGCTGATGCTCCAAGCCAGAGAGAGTCCAACTATTAGCAGTATGAACGAGAAAATAATAGCCGTAAATGTTCCAATTTTCCCGGAGGCTATTGGACGATTTTTCTTTTCGGGATGGAGTTTATCCCTATTTCTATCTCTTAAATCATGAGCAATATAACCTGCCGAAGAGACAAAAGAAAGGGCAAAAAATAAAGTAATTATAAGATAAAAGAATTGGAGGTTAAACAAATTTCCAGAGAAAAAAAAAGCTAGAAAGACTACTAAGTTCTTATACCATTGTTTAACTCTGAATAGATCTAAATAAGTTTTTAGGGACATCTGTTCACCTTTTTTCTTTTCGTTCTCTTTACTTTTAGTTTTCTTTATCTTTTGTTCTCTTTTGCTTTTTGTTTTCTTTACTTTTTGTTCTTTTTTACTGTCAATTATATTTATCTTCAATTTGGAATAAATAAACTATATTCGCATAACACTTTTTCACTATCAAGTTGATAGCTTCCTTTCAACACTTCTTTGTTTTGTAAAGCAATTAGGTTAATTAAATCTTTCTGTTTTTGCAGGCAGGATTTGTCTTCAGGTGCGCATGGTAAGTCGCAAAAACTGAGGTAGATTAAAGAGTAATTATCTTTGTTTTTTAGGATAGTCTGATAAATTGGAGAAGCGTAGTCAATCCCGGCCAATAAGACTGTAGGCTGGTCAAAATAGGAAAGGAAAAAAGGGTTGGAAGAGATGATAGTTTTAGTAATATTCAGTTCTTTAAGCTCGGAGATTATCTCTTTATCAGGAATGGTGCTTTCGGAATAGGAAAAAAATACAATTAGTGGAAGAATAGCCAATAAAACACAAAGAAAGAGAAAAGAATTGCCCCTCAAGACTGAAGTAGTTCTGGAAATTAATTTTTCGGAAACTTTTTTTATGAGAACGACAGAACAGAGAGAGAGCAAGGGCAAAATAGTTACTAAATAACGAGCTTCTTTGCGAGGAACATAAATAAAATAGGCAATAGTAATGATTATAGTTAAGACTATTATTAATTGAGCAGTAAAGCTTAATTGGGAAGTGAGACCAGCTGATTTAGCCTTTGATTCAATGGATTTAGGATTTGATTTAGCTAATCCCTCTTTTGATTCTACTGTATCTTCTTCAAAATTATTTAACTTTTTATGATCAATTAGTTCTTTTCTCTGAGATATAAGTTCTTTTCTCTGAGATATAAGTTCTTTTCTCTGAGATATAAGTTCTTTTCTAGAATTAATAATGTCTTTAAAGAAAATATAAAGATAAGGGAAGAAGAATAGGAGTAGAGGGTAAGCTAAAAAGACTTCTTTGAAGTAATAGGTCCAGCCCGAACCATAGTGCCAAGTTGCTGTGCCAACAATCCAATTTCCAGTTTTCAATGGGTATAAAGCATCATGATATTTCAAATAGTTAAAGATGAAGAATGGTAACACTGTGATGAAGAAACCCAATGATAAAAGTATAATCTTAACAAAAGTGTTTTTCCAGAATAACCATAAAAATTTACGTTGGTGATTAATGTAGAATACAGCTTCGAAAATAAAAGCTAAAATTACAGCCATAAAAAAAGCGCCTTGTGGGAATTTAGCCAGAAAAGAAAGTCCTAGAAATATACCGGCTAAAAATAGTTTTGCAGTTGTACGTGAAAAGAAATAAAATGAGTGAAATTCACTAATGGAAGAGTTATAGTTAGAATTATAATTAGAATTATGGTTATAGCCCTCATTTGGATTAATTAAAACTAAAAATATTAAATAAATTCCTGCTAAACTTAAAGCCATAGCTAGCGGCTCACTCATAATTAAACCGCTGAAACGTAAAAATAAAGGTGTAGAACTGAGAAGCAAAGCTCCATAAAAAGCGGTTTTCTGGTCAAATATTAACATACCGATTTTATAAGTGAGATAAATGACTAAGAGGGAAAAAAATAGGTCTAATAATTTGCCAACAACAAGTGGATCAAGACCAATTTTCCAAGATAAGCCGAGCAAAAAAGGATGTAATAAAGGTCTAAAAGCTTCCCACCAACCTAATTCTCCAGAAGAGAAAATGTACTTTCCCATGCCGACATAAATATGGCTGTCCCACCACAAGGGACGGTTTATTAGGAAATGGATAAGTCTTAAAACAAAAGAAATAATCAGTAAAGTGGCTAGTGGTCTTTCTTCTAATTTAAGCAATAATTTAGAGGAGTAGAACTTAATTTTGTGCATCATACTTGGTAGTTTGCATCATACTATTTGGGGTAAGATTATTTTTTTGATGGTATAATTTTTTTGATTATACTTTTTTTGGCGCACATTCCGGCGCTTCTTTGAGAGACTTACAAATTAGCTCTTGTAATTGTTCTTTCTGGACTACTCCTTCATATTTTTGGTTGTTGATGATTAAAGTTGGATACTTACTTACAGAGTATAAACTGATGACTAAATCCACCATTGGTTCTTTATCGCGGAGGTCCAAATTGATGGGGAAGACTAATACTTTTTCTCCAAAGAGGTTCTTGAAGTAAGAAAGAACTGTTCCCTGATTAGGGCAGGAAGGACAATCCGTCGTATAGAAGTAGATAATAGGTACGATGTTTAAATCGCATTTAGTTTTACTTTCTTTGGCTAAGAGCCAATATCGAAGATTATCCAAAACATACCGCCTTTGGGCTAGTTCTTTTCTTTTGCTAGAAGTATCTTTCTCTTCTTCAAAGGCAATTACTTGACTGAGTGTTTCATCTAAATCTTTGACAGTTTTTTTAAGTGCAGTAGAAAGTATGGGACAGCCGTTTTGATCACTGAAAGTGTTTAAGTAAAGTGTTTGCAGCTGTAAACTAAGATAATTAGCTTCATGCTCGCTGTTGAGATCTTCAACCAGGTTATAACGATAATCTTCTAAAACCATTCCTAAAGTCAACCCTAATGAAAAGATGAGAAAAGTAATTATTCCTGCGACGATGTATTTGTCCTTGCTTATTTTTCTGAAGTTGTTGTCGTCTGACATTTTGTTTAATTAGTTATTAAATAGATTATTAATTTAGTTATTGATTGATGGTTTAGTTATTGATTGGTTAGTTGGTTATTGATTATTGATGAGTTGTTGGTATATTTACTGAGCTTTTTTTTATTAAGCTGTTTTGAGGGTGGTTTTAAAAATATTGCCTTAATAATCATTAATATCACTACATTATCAAATTTACCATTTTATTTTCTTGGAGCGGTGGAATTGTACCAGTGAAACCATCAGAATTGAACCTTTGAGCAAGTAATAGAAAAAAAAGTATGGAATGAGAGGAAATAGACCAAAGACAGACATTTTCTCCTGCGCGTTTTGATGCGCCCAATAGAAAAATAGAGAACCAGTCAGAAAGAGTAAAAAGATAATCCAAATTTTGTTAAGGTCAAATAACAGAAAATTGAAAAAATTGAAGTTAAAATTTAGACTAGAAAGATAAGGTAGAATGTTGAATTTCACTAGAAAGAGCATTTTAAATTGTTCAAATAATGGTATGAAAAACAAGTATCCAGCTAAACTTAAACCGGCAATGGCTAAAAGATATTCCGTAACGTTCTTAACCATCTGCATCAGACCAAAATCTCCATATTTTTTGTTAGCAACGAGGCCTTTGTATTGATATAAACATCCTAAACTACCCAAATACCAGCGCCTTCTTTGACGATAAAATGTGGGAATCTTATCTGGCGCAGTAGTGTAGACAAAACCGTTGAAGCATTGTTTTATTTGATATTGGTGCTTTTGCAGACGGTAGGCAATTTCTTGATCTTCAGTGATATTTTGGGGATCAAAACCGCCTAATTGACGCAGTATATCTGTGCGATAAAGAGAAAATGGACCGGGAGCAACGTACAAAGAATCTAATTGACTGGTTAAACGACCAAAGAGAATCATGACCACGTATTCTAACCATTGTACTTTCTGCAAGATATTTTTAGGATGATGTACTTTCATGGCTGGTGTGACTATAGCTAAACGCTCATTATTTTGTTGATAGTAGAAAGCCAGCATCTTTTTTAGAGTGGAAGAATCAACAAAGGAATCAGCATCCAAGCAGGCAAAAAATTCCCCTTTTAGTTGAGCCAAAGCTTTATTCATAGATGCAGCCTTGCCCATATTGGAGTGGGAGATAAGACGAAAGTGTGGTTTGTCAGAAATATATTCAATAATTTTTTCTTTAGTGTCATCTTTAGAACCATCGTCAATGGCTATCACTTCAAGCTTTTCTTTAGGATAGTCTAAAGCTTCAATAGATTCTAAAGTTTTAAGAATTGTTTTTTCTTCATTATGGGCCGGAACGATAACTGAAACAAAAGGCCATTCTCTGGAGTTAGGAAGAGTAAGAGAAGATTTTTCAGAAATGAATTGCGGTTTTTTTTCCAGATAAACAAGAAGAAGAAAAACAGAGAAATAAAGTGACACTAAGTAAGATGTCCAAAGTATTGCCTCAAATAGATAATTGACCATAGCACTCTCAAAACACTTGTTTATTTTTTGTTTATTGACTTCTTTCTTTACACACAGTACTATAACAGTTA
>JACPCC010000010.1 GCA_016179995.1 Candidatus Woesearchaeota archaeon
ATCTCTAAAAGAATATGAAGGTCATTTACTTTCAGAGAGAGGTTTTGCATCTAAATCAGAATATGAATTATATTTAGCTGAAAGAAAAGGCTTTTTATCTCTTGGAGATTATCAAAAAAAAATGGCTGAAAAACGACAACAAAAAGAGTTAAATAAAGAATTAAGCAGATTAATAGTCACAAGATTGGCAGAATTAGGTCAAACTCAGAAATGGTTGGCTGAGCAGTTAAACATAACTAAAGGAACTATTTCTAAATATATTAATGCTAGCTTAATTCCAAAACAGAATTTACAGGAACGGTTATTTCAACTATTAAAAGTTCCTTACAAAACAATAGATGATTTATTGAAATAAAATCTGTTCTGAATAAAACAAACAATCAAAAAATCAGACTAATAATTAAACCAACTAAATTAAACTTCAAAGATGCCGGCAAAAATATCAGAAGAAACAGTACAATTAATCCAAGAACTATATGCTCAGGATTTATCTACTGCAGAAATAGCTAAAATAGCAGATGTTTCTAAAACTACAGTTTATACTCACACTAAACTAAAAGAGCGTGGTTTTGCTTCAGGTACAGAATATAAGCTGTATTTAGCTCAAATGAACGGTTTTTTTTCAATAAGTGAATCTGAAACGTATTTAGTTCAAGAAAGAGGATTTTCTACTAGGACAGAATATGAATCAAACTTGGTTAAAACAATGGGTTTTGCTTCTTATGCTGATTATAAAGAACATCTAGCTCATGAGAAAGGCTTTGCTTCTATAACAGAATATCATACCTACTTAGCTCAAGAAAGGCAGCAAAGACCAGAAAATAAAAGTTTGAGTAATCTGATAAACAATCGATTAAAAGAACTAAATAAAACTCAACTTTGGTTAGCCGGAGAATTAGGCGTTACGCCACAAGCAGTTTGTAAATATGCAAAAGGCACTAGCCTTCCTAAAGCTAATATTTTAAGTAGTATATTTTATACTTTAAAAGTTCCTTACAAAACTATAGATGATTTGATAGAACTGAAAGAATCTAAAGTAAAATAAATCTAAAATAAAATTAATTAATTTACCTAGATTAAATTTAGTAAATAAAATAATTATTTTGTATTTGTTTAGCTCGGCGCGGTCAATAAGTTTTCCGAGTGTAACCATTCGTCAGATGGTTTGAGTTACCAACCAGCAAAATAATAGATTTATCATTCTATCTATCATTCTATTTATCATACAGCCTTAATGGGGCGAGGAAAACAGACCGCAAAATTGCTAAACAAATACATTATTTTTAATAAATTTTTATAATTGTCTGCTCCAGAAAAAATTAATTATTTTGCATCCATAGCCTTGTGTGGTTGTTGTATGTTTTTTTCATAAGCATAAATAGTTTTATTAGTGTAAATATTTTATTTACTGTAGCTATTTTCACTACCATAAATACCTTCTGCAGGAATAATATCATTTTCATAAATAATATCTCCTGTTAAGCTTGAAGAAATATATCCCTGTTCATTCATTAATCCCCTAAATAAGCCGCGTCCGCAGGTACAGGCATAGAATTTTTTGAAACTTTTTGACGCCCCTAAACAATACGCATAATTGTGAATCCCGTCAGGTACCATCTCATCTGCTCCTACTTTTTTCCAAGTGACACCACCATCAATGGTCTCTATCACATTTTCTCCATGATGACCCACCACCAGATGATCAGAATTTTTCGGATCTATGAGAATCATTTCATAATTTGGCAGATGGCCAAAATTATATAACCAAGGCAAGAAATCTTCTTCTCGTTCTCCTCCGTCATAATTCCTAATTCCTTTAGTAAGTTCTTTCCACGTTGCTCCAGCATCTTTGCTTTGAAAAATACCCCCGTACTTTCCAGAATATTGGTCTGTACTAGATAGTTGCGCAAAAAAGAGATTGGAAGAAGCAATTAGTACATTTGGATCAGAAGGAGACATCGCCAGTCGATAAGTATACTTTAGCTGTTCACCTACTCCCAGAGGAGTGAAACTACTTCCCCCGTCAATGCTCTTGAATACTCCTCCGCCTAAAGCTGAGGCATAGACTATTTTTGTATCAAGTGGATTAAATATAATTGAACTTACGGCAAAATTACTAATCCCCTGTGATCTGCTCCACTGTCCACCTTGATTATTGGAATACCACACTCCTTCTCCTGATGGTGTTTCGGCAACTTCAGCCCCCACACCTGCTAGAATGTGATTGCTATCTCGTGGATCAACAGCAATTGACTTAATAAAGCTAGAATCACTGCCTGGTCTATTTTTTTCACTGAACTTACTTCCTGTCATTGAAACCTGACCTACCGTAAAACTATTTCCTCCCAGATAAACCTTAGAAAAATCATGTGGATCCGGTTTAATTGTAAGAACCATATAATCCTCAGCTAGGCGGCGATATCCTTTCCCAGCATTTTTTGACCAATAAAATCCGACATCCCACGTTGACACATAAATTTCATTTTCATCATCTGGATTAATATATACTTCTCTGGTAGCTGATGAAATTAATCCTTTGTTAAACTCTTCAAAAGTATTTCCCTGATTAGAAGAGACATATATTCCTTCACTGCTATCACCAACATATAATTTTGAATCAAGATTTACAATTTCACCAATCCAACCATGTGGCAAACCCTGCGATGCTATTTCCTGAAATGAAATGCCATCAGTTGAAGTCCAGAGTTTGGGATTAGGATTATCTGGTTTCCATGTTCCAGTAAATAGTGTTATCCCATCAGTTCCTAGTCCTGTAACTTGCTCTAGCTGAGGCACTTTTTCCCATGATAACCCATCACTTGCTAAACGATATAAATTACCACCCATCCGAACATTATGTTCTAATCGCGCCCCCAGCAAATATAATCTATTTTTAAAACTGACTAAACGAGAAGTGGTAAGATCTTCAAGACCTTTATTTAATTGCTTCCAACTTTTTCCCAGGTCAGAGGAAACTAAAACTCCATCTTCTACAGTGGCAAGATACATTTTTGAATTAAAGAAAGAAAGTTGATTGAACTTGTATGGTTTATCAAATGTAAAACGTTGTTCCCACTGTTCTCCTCCATCTTTGGACACCAGAAAAACACTGCTTTGATCAAACTTATTTCCTGGAACATATATTATCTTTGAATCTGTCGGATCAAGAGCTAGCGTGTTTGTGTTAAAGTTTGGAGAATCAATATATTTCAACATGTTGTTACATAATCCCTGCCAACTCACTCCGTTATTGATTGTTTTTGCTCCGCAGACAATAGTTTCTGAAACATAGACAATATTACTATTGTTGGGATTAGGAACAATATCAAAAGCGCGAACTTCCGGAATACCAGACCCTACAGCAATTTGTTTCCACGAGTTATCTTTTTGCAGTTCATAAATGCCTCCTGAATATAAAGAAGCCCAAACAGTTCCCGCGTGAGGAATCATCTTTAGGACTGTTCCCCCAAAAGGACCAGATGTTTGTGTCCATCCTAATTTATCTTCCTCTGACGGAAGGTTAAATGTTACATCTTCTTTTGACTTCTCTTTTTTTTGTTTCTCTTCTACACTTTGAGCAATTTCAGAATCGGGTGACGGAGATATTTCTTCGCTTTTTGTAGAAGAAACTTTTGGTAAATTATTTTGTTCCCTAGTTTCTTCTTGAAGATTATTGCTTCCTGCAATAACTTGAACATCACTTATCTCAAACTCACTATCTTCAATAGTCTCAAAGGCTAATGTTCCAGTCATTAAAGGTTGTGTATCAACAAAGAAAAGCATACGCTGTCCATCCAATCTGACGATAATCTGTGGACCAACTGTCTTTATTTCAACAAGATGAGTAGTAGCAAGGTTCCAGTCCATTCCTGCCGGCAGTGAGGCCTGTGTCAGTTCTTGAATTTTATTAACATCTCCTTGCTGTTTTTGAAGAATTAATTCTGTACCATCAGCGATAGAGAGAATATAACGCGATAATCCATTTTCCGTCAAACTATTTTTTATATTAATATTGATATTACCTTTTTGACGCTGTAAATTAAAGCGCATCAGACTATTACCATTCAGATTTTCATTAAGAGTAGCCCAGGTATGACCTATACCTTTAAAAGTTAGAGGATTAGTGTTGGTAAGGCTCCAACCCTTATCAAGCGTCCAATCAGTAGATAGAGTTTTGTTTAAAGTTATTGTGGAAGATGGAGAAGTAATGTGGTCATTAGTTTTTGGAGAATTAGTTGTCTTAGAATAATTAATTATTTTAGGAGAACAGGAGACTAAGATTAAAGCAATAATAATTGCACTAAGAATAATAATACTAAGAACAACTGTCTCTTTTTTTTTACTCATACAAGCTATTATCCTTCTTCAATATTAAAGTCTTTCGTATAGTTTTAACTTCTTAAACTACTTTGAGATTACTTCCCCGCATCTTTTGCTTCAGCTTCTCTTTCTTCGGCAATTTTAGCTAGTTCTAAATATTTTTCTCTTTCTTCTCCACTACTACGAAAAGCTTGAGAAGTAAAATAATCTTTTATGAAACCTTCTACTCCTTCTTCACTGTGATAACCAGCAGCATGACCCAATTCATGTGTTAAAACATATTCCACCATGGCTTTTTCGTCAATGCCATACTTTTGAGCCATTTCATAAACTCTAGATTCAAACGTTTTGCCGTCATAATTGCTGAGAATATAACCTTCTAATCCATCGTACAGCAGTGCAGCAACCACGCCTTCACCTAAATCTCCTGCGCCGACACCTTTGATGTCTAGTAATCTTCCGCCTCTAAATCTGATGTAATCCATCAAAGCGCTGCCTTTGCTGGAAGACAGATATTCTTTAACCAATTTATCCATGTTGATTGCTTCGCGAATTTGCGGTTTGGGATTATCACTATTATAAACCATTACTGTATTACCATCTACGACGGCCATACCCATGTTGTATCTTTGTAAGTTCTCAGCACTCTGTTCAGCACTCTGTCTATTTCCAAAAGAGGCATAAATCACATTATCTAAAGTTTCATTTGTCATTTTTACTTACCTTAACTTGTTAGAATTCTAGTTGATTTAAATATGTTTTGGAGAGAATTTTGGCATCTCTTTTTTCTTCCGCCAC
>JACPCC010000011.1 GCA_016179995.1 Candidatus Woesearchaeota archaeon
AAAAATTTACTTCTGTTATAATTATCATACCCTTACACCATGAACAAAATAATCTTAACTATCTTTTTAGCCGGGTTTGGCGCTCAACTATTGAAATTAATAATCCTCTTAGTTCAGCATAAGACCTTGCGCTGGCATGATTTGGTTGTAACTGGAGGTATGCCCTCTTCTCACTCGGCTTTTGTGGTTTCTCTGGCAACAATTATTTTCTTAGAAGAAGGCGCTTCTACAGCTTTTGCTGTTAGTTTAGTTTTGGCTTTCATTGTCTTGAGAGACGCCTTTGGTGTCCGTCGTACAGTGGGAGATGAAGGTTTGATATTAAACAAAATCGTTAAAAAGATTAAATTGAAAACAGAAACTCACTTTTCTATGGGGCACACACCAAAACAAGTACTAGTTGGCGCTTTAATTGGGTTATTGGTGGCGGTAGGGGTTTACTGGGTTTAGTATGGATTATTTTCCTGATTTGTCTTTCTTCTTCCACTAATGCTTTTCTTCTTCCACTAATTATTTAAACTTCTAAAACTCTTATTTTGCTCATGATTACCCCTCAACGAATGAAAGAACTGGAAGACCAAGCCGAAGCGCAAGGCATATCTACCCTGGAATTAATGGAAAATGCCGGACGTGAATTCGTCAATCTCGTAAAGAAGAAATATGATCTCACTGAAAAAAGAGTAATCATCTTTGCTGGAATGGGCAACAACGGAGGCGATGGTTTAGTGGCAGCAAGATATTTTGCTAAAGATAATCCTGTTTTGGTGCTTCTTTTCGGAAACGAGGAAAAGATGAAAGAAGAAGCCAAGAAAAATCTCAAGAAAATTAAAAATCCCATTACTATTGTTAATATTCGTCAAGAAGAAGATTTAAAGCAATTTCATTTTCAGGAGAACTTAAACTTTCTCTTAGTCGATGCATTATTAGGGACTGGTTTTAAAATTCCACAAATTCAAACTCAATTAGGTCAAAATCAAGAAGATACAACTAAAATAAATCTAACTAAACAAAGCTTACGTCCATTAGTAAAAATTCAATCACTCGAACTAATAACTTTAGCTATCAACACATTTAATTCCTTGCCCGGGCTGAAGATTTCTTTGGACGTACCTTCCGGACTTGACTGCGAGCAGGGAGCTTTTTCTGAACCTTTTTGCCATTCCGACCTCGTCGTTTGCTTGCACGACGTAAAGAACGGACTGCAGACTTGGCAGGAGAAAGTAGTGGTTGTAAATATTGGGATACCGTTTAAATATTCTTTCACTTATTTAATCAGTTATTTATAATGATATTGAGTGATCACGCTAAGACAGAAATGGAGCATGGCAATATTAGCGAGGAAGAAGTTAGGCAATGTTTGGAGTATGGTAAGGTAATCATTAAACAACTTGTCAAAAACGAGATGCGTTATGGCAAAGAAATTGACTTAAAAGATAGAACAATAGTAATAATCTATACCTTTTTTAATGACAAAGAAAAAATAATTACGACTTATCCTATTAGGAGGAAAAAACAATGGCAAAAATAAATCTTGAAGAAGGAAAAATATACTGTGCTCAATGTGACAAAGAAATGAACCTAGTTATTTTGCCACATTACGAATTTGAAGAAGGGATTGATTTACATCGTGTTCAATCTTATAAATGCAATTCTTGCAATAATCTCTTTTTTACCGAAGAGCAGGCTAAAGAATTAGAAGCCAGAACTAATGAGCTTAAAGAATATTCTTTTGGCTTTAAGAAAAAGTTAACTATCAGTGGAAGAAGCCTAGTATTAAATATCCCTGTGGAATTGGCAGACCATGCTCATCTAAAAGCTGGAACCCCGGTGAAAATCGTTCCTTTGTCTAATGAAGGTTTTTTAGTTAGAAAAATATCCTAATGGTTTTGCTCAACCTTATCTTTTTCGTTTAAGCTTTTTCTTCAAATAGAGCTTAGTCTTAGATTTAACTTTAATCTTCTTAACTATTTTCTTCTTTAACTTTTTAGGATCACGTCCTAAATCTAAGGGTTGAATCGGGCAAAATTTTGACAATAGCAATTGGCCTTCTTCAGAATTAAGATACCATTCAGCTTTTGCTAGCAATTCTTTTTCTTTAGGAAAAGTTAATGTTTTTGCCGCGTCAGCAAAAGTAAACCACCCTAATTCAGCATGCTCCCAGGAAACTTTACCTTTAGTTTTATCTGAAACAAAACCTATAAACCACGCCACTTCTTTGTAGATCTGCCGGCCTTCTTTGGTCTTAAAAAAGCTAGTTTTCTCTTTAAATCCAGGCAGAAGCTCAATCTTCTTCAGCGCTGACTCTTCTTTCGCTTCACGTAAAGCCGTCTGTTCTTCTGTCTCACCATTTTCAATCAACCCTTTGCAGAAACTCCAAAATATATTCTTGAAACTGTACTTCAAAAGAAGATACTCTCTTATCTTTTGTGTAGGTAGTTCATCATTTCTTTTATTTTTCTTTTTACTTTTTTTCTCTTTTAGTTTTTCTTTCTCTTCTCTTTCTCTAAAAAGTATCATTCCAGCCGATCTTTCAAAGTTAGGATTTTCTTTAGGAAGCGGTGCTGTTATTAATGGTGTCATGGGCAGTATTATTGGCAGTGTAATATTTTTTATAGGCAGTGATATTTCATTTTCAGAATTAGTGTTTATTTTAGTTTTTATCTGCTCCATCTTTCACCATTTTGACAAATTAAAAACTACAAATCTAATATTCTGTCAATTTCTTATTAGCTTGATAATGCAATAAAGTACTATTTCCTTCTTTGCCTGCCGTTTTTTCCATACGAATGAACTTTCCTTCTTCTAGTTTAGTAATACGACGATAAAAACTTTTGTAGCTCATATCTCCGCCTTTTTCAGCATAGACATAATAAATTTCCCCTATTTTTTTTCCAGTTTGTTCTTTAATCAAAGAGAGCAGCATTTGCATCTCTTCATCAAGTCCATCTTTTGGTTTGATGTGGAACTCCTCTACTTTTCTGATGGCTTCCGCCACGTGGCTAACTTCAATACGTCTTGAACTTTTTTCCTCGGCAATATTTCCCGCTTCCCTCATTAAATATAATCCTATGCGTACGTCATTAATCTCTGTACATTTCTCGCTGATTTCCTTAAAAGCTTCATCGTCCCAGCAGTTAGAAACAAAAGCATAATCTCTGCGCTGCTTCAAAATACCATTTATCTCAAATTCATTATACGGTCGAAAGCAGAGAAATTCTGTTCCTAAGCGGCTTCTTATTCGTTCATCCATTTCCGTATAGCTGTCCCGATAATTGGTAATTAAAATTATTGACTTACGGTAAATATCTTCTAAAATTGTATATAAAAAATCCATCTCTTCTAATTTATCTATCTCATCAAAAATAAATACGGCTGCTTTTTTATTGATTTTATCTCTAATCATCTCAAAAAGTTCGCTAGTTTTCTTGCTGATAATAAATTTATATCCCAATAGTTCGCAGATCTTATAAAATACTTTAAAAGTAGTATTCTCCTTCCAGCAATTGACATACAAAGGAATTACTTCTTCTGTTTCTTCTTCTAATTCTCTAATGACATTTTTGCAGGCCGTAGTTTTCCCAATTCCCGGAGCGCCGTAAACAAACAAGTTTCTTCCATTATGTCCCTGAAGCAGGGGCTTGATAGCTATAGCAAACTGTTTTTGTTCAACTTCCCGAAAGGGTATAATTTTGGGCTGGTAATCATAATCTAGAACGACTGTATCTCGAAAGAGAGATTCTCCGTCTTTTAATATCTCATTAAACAAAGCCATAGGAATAAGAAATTAATTAAAATAAGTTAATTAAAGCTATCAACTTATGCTTCCATATCATCTTTAGGAAGCTGTTCTTTTTGTCCACGGAAGATTTTAGCAAAATAAGGCACAGCTACAACATAGTCTTCGCCAAATCCAGCAATATCGCCTTCTACTGCCTCACAAGTCTTGCGCAGTTTAGAGATAGCTCTTTTCAATTCCACTAAATCTTTTTCACGTAAAGGTTTGATATTAACTAAAGCAATAGTTGAACCTTCTCTTAGAACATCCAAAACTTCTTTAATATCTTCAAACTCCTCCATTACAAATGGGCGTACGATAACTTTTGCTTTTTCTTCTTTGTTAGAACCAGAATTAACTTCAACATAACTTTCCCCTGCGCCAAGTGCATTATCATCAGATGGGCGGCTAAATTTCTCTTTTAATTGTAAAAAAAAGTCTTTCATTTTTCACATCCTCCTTGTTTCACTGCGTTAATATGCGTTAATAACCACTATGATTATTACCTATTTTATCTTTTCTTAATTATCTATTTTATTTACTATATTTATTTGTTATATTCACTTGCTTTTAATATCTTTTTTTAACCAATAATACTGCTAATTTCTTTAACTAACTTCTTTACTTTTTAATGACTTTTGAATGAGCATTCACCTATATAAATGTTTTTATTATCTAAACATTAGGTTAATATAGTGAATTATGAGGGGTGGTTATGGAAAGTGGTTTATTTTTTTTCCAGTAGTATTATTTCTTCAGTAGTATTATTTGGTTGTACATTTACTAATACTCTTTTTAATCAATTCAACCCAATCTAAAGATATTGGAATATGCTTTCTTCAATCTTTTGCTCTTTCCTTTTTTATATTCGATAGACGCGCGCGGCAGACTAATAGTTCCTAATACATCCAGCTTAGCTTTAGCTTTATAAGATATTATTCTTTGTTCCGTCGGCTCAAGTTCAGCAATGGACCATTTTACTTTAGTTCCTTGTTTAGTATATTCTACTTGCTGCGGGCTGAGTGTTCCTGCTTCTTGGTTCTTCTCTATATTGGCAATTCCGGGAAGTAAATCAACTATTTCTACACTATGTAATTTGCTTTGGGCATAGTTCTTTATTTCTAAAGTAACTTTCACTTCAGATAAAGCTCCTTCTTCGTCAATTTTTGTGGCTACTGCGGTCTTAGTTAGCGAAGCCGAAGTTCGAGCATAGAAGTAGAAAGCTGCCAAAAATAAGATTGCTAAAGCAAAGTATAATAACCAGCGATAATTAGTCATAACCTGCAAAGTCTTGCTTTCGCCAGCTTCTAATTTCAGATTCCAAACGGCATAATTTTGTTTCTCTTCATTTTTATTAGTTTCTGATTTGGTAGTTTCATATTTAAATATCATCGCTCCTGAGCTGATAAACGACTTCCATTTGGAAACAGGAATTTTAACTTCTTGTTCGCTTAAGACATTGCCCTCATTTTTAACTGTGACTTTAGTAAATTCTTGTAATAACTTTCTCTCGGTATTTACTTCTGTAGTAAATTTACTTTCTACAACTACTACTTCCACTTCTTGTTCTACTACTTTAATGGTTTGTCCGTCTTTTTCAAAGACGAAGAAGAGTGTATAATCTCTGGGTTCTTGATAAGGATTAGGCAGCATAGAAAATTCTACTGTTTTCTTTTCCAATGGTGCAAGGTCAACAACTACTTCTTTGACAAACTCGGGCATATCGCTCTGTACTTTTACCGTAAGGCCCGAAAGGTCTAAAGGATTGCGGTTTTCTAAGAACAATTTGATAGACTGCATTTCTCGAGGATTTATTTTATCATTCAAATCGGCCGTGGCTTTTAACGTTGGAAGATAACTAGGCGGTTCGTCTGGACGAAGGTACATTTTTAGAGCTTCATTATATCTCTCTCCAGATTCACTTTCTATCAACAGATTAACATAATAAATCCCCGGCGAATATTCCTCTAATGGTTCAACATTAATTCTAGTAGTGTAATTCTTCTTAGAGTCTAGGTCGACAATCCTATCTTTTAACGGCGTAGGATCTACATTCCAGCCCTGTCCGCTTTGTAAAGAATATAGGCTGTATCTTTGTGATTTATCTTCTAGATTAGTAATCTCAACTTTAAAGAGAGCTTTTTCTGACGTAGTAATTTCGTTTTTCAATGGCGTAACCACGACCGTTGACAGAGCCATAGCCGAGAAAGATAAACTAGATAAAATAAATAGTGATAAAACTAAGAGAAAGATTAATCCTAAACTCCTTTTTCTCAATTTTAAATCTACCTTCATTTTAATCCTCTTAAAGCCCCCTCATTCTTTTTATGTATTTAAAGTATTCGGTAGTTGTTTTTACCATTTGAGTCTCCAATCTCACCTCTGGTTTAAATCAAATCTTACGCCTGGTTTAAATATCATAAAAATGCGTGAAACCGTCTCACCATGCACTAAAGTCCTGAGAATTGCCGGGCAATTCTGGGATGCTAGAAAAGTCGTCGCTTTTCTCCGCATGCATGGTATGAAGTGAGACGGTTTCTAAACAACGCATTTTTAGGAGCTGA
>JACPCC010000012.1 GCA_016179995.1 Candidatus Woesearchaeota archaeon
TATATTAAAACTCATAGTTCCCAAATGGAAAGAGTTCAAGGGAGTAGATTCTCCACAAAAATCTGAAGATTTTTTAAGCGCAGATCGACTAGTCTAAATTGGAATGGGAGATTTAGTACTATCCTGTTTCTTTAGTGAGCTTTTAGAAAATGGAGTGGATACATTAGTAGAAGAACTTACCAAAGATTCTTCTGATGCCGACCTGGCTGAATTAAGAAAATTTTGGATGAGTCGGAAGTTATCAACCAAATATAAAACGTTAAAACGACTCGTCACGGATTCGTTGACATGGAGGCAGTCAGAAGATGGAAGAATAGTTAGAGACAAAGTATTTATTATTTCTCCTTCACGTAGACAAGGGCGAACTGGTGATGTCTTGCAGCGAGCAATAAATCAAGAGGATGGGTCAGTAACAAATTTATATACAAGTTACGAATTGGATACGATAAATGATTTTAAGTTGATGACTCTCCTAAAATCTTGGGTAAGCGGTCTATGTTCACCTGAAGACATATTCCTCTTTAAGTGTATGACTGAACGAGAAGGAGATTTGGACGATTGTTTAGCTTTAGCTAAATTAGGTTTGGACTGGTCAATCATTTTAACAGAGTTAAAGAATCAAATGAACCATAGTGGAAATAAAATCTGGGTTACTTGGGTCGGCGAAAGACTAGATTTGTTACAAGAAAGAGGTCTTAATATTCCAATAATGGAAGAGATTGACCGTTTAAGAATCGAGTATTTTGAAGATTTTGAGAAAAGAAGAAGTGAGAAATAGTTTAATTGTTTCCACTAATTCTGTTTTTAAAAGCTGTTGCTGATTTTTTATGTTTCTAACTACTCATTAGTTTTTGAACAGCTTCACAATTTCTTCAGAAACATTTAAATACTGGTTACCTATTAAGTAACTAAGAAAAAGTAAGACTAACTATACACCTTAAATTTTATTTAATATGACTATCGAAATACCGCAATATGGATTGAAAGCCTATGCTTTGTTGTTGACAAAACATGGAACTAAAGAAAAGTTTAAGCAGTCAGAGTTAGATTGGATCGTATCTTCAAGTATGAAGAAAAAGATATTTGCCTTATTGTTGCGCTGTGGATGGATCCAGAAATCTTCTAGAGAAATGTATACCTGCACTAATCCTGTAGGGGTGATACGAGGATTATTGGATTTTCGTGTTCCTGAATTAGTTAAGAAAGCTCGACAGGATTATGCTTTTACAGGATTATCGGCTGTAGAAATTTGGTCTGACTTCTCTTATGTGCAGCGAAGTAGAGAGAAATCACCATATTTTATTAAAGTACTTCGTAAAGACTTAAAGTATTGGAAAACTTTTTTAAATCAAAATGAAATTCCAAATTATATAAAATCTGGTGGCACTATTGGAGAATATGTAATCTTAATCCCAGTTGCTAAATTGTCTTTTGAAGAAAAAGATGGTTTTAAAGTCGACTCTTTAAACGAAACTAAAATTAAAGCTAAAGATAATGATGTCTATGCTTATGCTTCCGATTATATTGAGCAGAAGTATGGGGCCGGGGTATGATAAAAGACTTATTTACTCTTAGAGAAAGGGAGATATTTCAAACGCTTAAAGAACTTGTAAACCATCAATTTGTAGTTATCGGCGGTTATGCGGTAAATGCTTATACTTTGCCTAGGTTTTCAGTTGATTGCGATATTGTCGTTAAAGATCAAAATGAGTTGAGAAAAGTAGAAACAATTCTTTTAAGAATCGGTTACACTAAAGAAAAGCTTCCTGAAGAAGCACAATATTCAGGAAATTTCTCTCGATATGAAAAAAAGTTAGACTACAATTTTGCAGTAAGCATAGATATACTAATAAGCAGGGTAATTGACCGAATGACCGGAGTACAATTCGAAGCAGAGTGGATTTTTGCGAATTCAGAATTAAAACTGCTTAAAGGAAAAACAATTGCTGAAGAGTTGAAATTAAAGATAATTAATATTAAAGCCTTGTTAGTAATGAAGATTATTTCTTGCAGGGCAACTGATATTAGAGATGTTTTTATGATGCTGCCTGTAGCTCGAGATAAAGATTGGGTTAAAAGAGAGATTAATCTGAAGTGTAATTCTCAGGATTATAACTTTCAAGAAAGACTAGAAAAGATTAAAGAGAAAGTATCTTCCAAACAATTCAAGGATGGATTATCTGGAGTGTATGGATATTTCGATGAAAAAGTATTTGAAAAGCATAAGAAAGTTATCTTGAACTTTTAGAAACTAAGTTTGATATAAATTTTGTCGAATAATTACCTTCACTCTACAACTGCCTTAATCCTTCTAATACCTGCAGCAGAACTTTCTTCTTTAATAATTTTGAATTTGCCCAATTCCTTGCTATTTTGTACATGCGGTCCGCCGCATATTTCTTTAGAATAATCTCCTACAGAATAAACAGTAACTTTCTCTGGGTATTTTGCTCCGAATTCGCCTTGTGCTCCAGCGGATAAAGCTTTTGTTAGAGGCATTTCTTCTCTCTTAACTGATAGGGATAATTGAATAACACGATTGACTTCGTTTTCTACAGCTTTAAGTTCTTCAGGTGTAAGTTTACGGTCAAAATTAAAGTCGAAGCGTAGTCTTTCAGGTGTGATATTACTGCCTCGTTGGTGCGTTTCAAATTTTAATACTTTACGCAACGCTTCATTGAGCAAATGTGTAGCCGTATGTAATTTAGTTGTTTCAATAGAAGAATCAGCCAAACCACCTTTAAATTTCTGTTCCGATCCTGATCGCGATAATTCTTGATGCTGGGAAAATTCTTTTTTAAAACCAATACTATCAACGATTAAATTTTTTTCGGAAGCTAATTCTTCAGTCATTTCTAAAGGAAATCCATAGGATTGAAATAAGAGGAAAGCATCTTTAGCATTGATATTTTTCTTGTTTGCCAATTTTGCTTTGTTGGCCATAAGTTCAAACTCTTTCAGTCCATTCTCTAAAGTATCATTAAACTTATGTTCTTCTTTCTCTAATTCCGATAAGATTCTGGAGCTGTTTTGATGAAGTTCTGGATAGTGAGCTTTATAATTTGTAATAATTATCTGGGCGATAGTTGTTGTAAAGCAGCCACCTATACCAATTAATCTTCCTAACCTAATGGCTTTACGAATCAATCGTCTTAATATATAGCCGCGATCAACGTTTGATGGAACAATGCCATTTTGTTCGCCAAGCAAGAATACTGCAGCTCGAAGATGGTCTGCTATTATGCGCATGTTTCTTTTAGTTGCTTTATCTGTCTCATATTTTTTATGACTAATTATCTCTAGCTCATTAATGATTGGTTGAAATAATCCTGTTTCGTAGGAGCTAGATTTTCCAGATAATACTGCTAGCGTTCTTTCGTAACCCATGCCGGTATCGACGTTTTTTTGTTTTAATTGTTCTAAAGAGCCATCAGCTTTTTTATTGTAACTCATAAAGACATTATTCCAAATTTCTACCCAAGTATTGTCTTTTGGATTAAATTTGGCAGGTGCTGGTGTTGGACTATTCCAATAGAATATTTCTGAACTAGGGCAAGAGGCAGATTCAACCATTTTTTATCAGTTAAAAATTCAAAACTCCAAGCGATAGATTCTTTTTTGAAATAATCGCCTAGTGACCAGTTGCCAAGCATCTGAAAGAAAGTATGATGAGTATTATCTCCTATATTCTCAAAGTCTACTGTGCGCAGGCATTTTTGTATATCCACTAAACGTTTGCCTAAAGGATGGGGCTGACCGAGTAAATAAGGCACGAGTGGATGCATTCCTGCAGTTGTAAATAAGACCGTGGGGTCATTTTCAGGAATAAGAGAAGCAGAGGGTATAATCTTATGAGCTTTAGTTTGAAAAAAGTCCAGATATTTTTTCTTTAAATCCCAAGCGTCCATAGTGTTTTACTAATGGTTAGAAGAAGGGTTTATATAATTAACGCAGCAAATTTTCCAAAATTATAGCCAGTCTTTCTTTAAGAAATAACCTGCAGATAGACCTAGTGAAAGAACCATGATTCCTAGCATCCAATAAAAACCACCATCCATATTCGCTAGTGGTAAATACTTAAAATTCATCCCATAAATGCTGGCAATAAGAGTAGGAACCATAACTATTACAGTCAAAGCAGTAAGAAATTTAACTGTTTTATTCATGTTATTAGAAAGTGTAGCTAACTCATTAGAAATGGAAGCAGTATGAACTTGTAAGGCATCAGATAACATTTCTTTCTGAGCCATAGCTATATCTATCTGGTGCTGAAAAGTATGATAAATATCATCAAACAAATTAGCGTTATCTGGATTTAAGACGAGAGGTGTCAAACCTTTCTTAATGGCGAAGATGATCTTTGCCGAAGCCCAGAAACGTCTGGTCATCAAAAATAGTTCTCTCTTAAGAGAAATTATTTCTCTAACATTGACATTGCTTTTTCCTAGGCGTAAAGCACTCTCTTCTAAATGGACTATTTTTGCCTCAGTATTGGCTAAGACATCATAGTTCTCTTCCGTGTCTTCTTCAAGGAAATGATAAAGAAGATAGATACTCGTTTCCCCATTATGTTTTTTGTCGACTTCTTTTACAATTCTTTCAAAAAGGTCATGATAATAATCATGATGCTGTGAAACTATAGTAATTAAAAATTGTTTTTCTAAGATGAAGAGTAATTTTGTGGATTTAAATGAGCCTTTGTCCATAAAATAATCGACGAAGACAAACTGAAACGGCTTTATAGTGTAACGTTTGGAGTGTGTGGCTTTAGTGTAATTCTTTAGAACTTTTAAATCCAGTTGAAAGTCTTTTACTAGTTTGTTTAGTTCTTCATCCGTTGGTTTCGAGAGAAAAAGCCAGATAAATTCTCTATCTTTAGGCAAAGAATAGTTGAGCCCTTCGGCGTTAATCACCTTCTGTTTTTTAAATAAAGCTGACTTTAACATCTAAGAAAGGTATAATTTGGGAGTATTTATTTGTTGCGGTTTTGAAGAATTATAGTTTTTTATTGGACATATAAGTTGAAACCAGCGTTAAAATTTGTGCAGCAGTTTTATCATCTAAAGCGTTTACTGCAGCGGTAGGATTAGCTAAAAGTATTTGATATATTCGTTTAATTTCCTGTGGATCCGATGGAACGCTTGGAACTCCTGAATTTTGCGGCGCGCCGCCTGTGGCGGCAGGCAGACGACGACGTACTCCGAGCAGACCGTTGCAATTGCAGATGTTGTAGACACTAGCATAGGAATTAGCGCTGTTAAGGAAATTATTACGCCAAGCGGCCCGCCCAATAGGAGCAGCAGCTTCTCTCTGAACATAAGCAGGGTTTAAAACAAACACTTTAGTAGTGTTTATATCTGCACCTTTCAAAGTTGCCATAGCTGTATCAAAAACATTTCTTTGCCCATAAAATCTCTCAGCTAACTTTCTTTGTTCTGGATTTAACTGATTATAATTAGTTGTACTAATTTCTACATAACTAAACTCATCATTATGTTTTTTCAATCTCAATTGTGTTAAATCAATCTTTAATGTACTACTCGCTTGCATCACTTTCTGTGCTTCTTGCAAGCTAGGACGATAATTGTGAGTTTGAGTAAGTTGTTCAAAAGAACTATTGATCGTATCATCTAAATGATTCAATACAAAATTATTTGGTTCTTGTGCAGTGTGCCTTGCCAGCCACAAGGTAGGTATTTTCTTTTTGCCAGTTCCTTCTAAAGTATAAACTGCAAAATCAGCGACATAGTAATGTTGATTTCTCAAAGCTGGATTTTGTACTTGTTCGGCCATCAATTCATCGGCGTGAAGCAATGTATGTGGTTCTAATTGAGAATATGCACGTAGATCACTGACGATAGTTTCTAAGATTTTTGGTGGAGCCGTAACTACCGGTGGGGCTGGCTTGTTTAATGTTGCAGGGTCGAGCACATCGGCTACAGCCGTACCTGGGCCATCAAATTCTGGTTCTGGTCCTTCTACAAATCCTGGCATATTAAACTCTAAAATAAGCTGTTATTTATAAACTTTTTTGGATTAATCACTTCTTAGTGAAAATGAATAGTTAATCTTAATCCTGTTTTTAATCTAGAAATCCCTAATCATTACAACTCTCAAAACTCACTCAAAGACTTTTGTTTTCTTGTCTGTTTTATTTCTTGATGGTTTGGTATGCTTTTTCCTATCACTGAGGCAATAACTTGAAAGTCTTGTTTCATCTCCTCCCATAGTTTAGGATTACGGCCATTATATAAGAAGTTAGCAGGATGGATAATCGGAACGACTTTAATTGCTTGTTTTAGGTTGTTTATCTCGTGAGTAAAATCAATAACTTTTCCCCTTAGCGACTTTATTCCTTTTTTGCCTGTTATTCTTTCTGTTGCAAAGTTGCCTATAGTAACGATAACTTTTGGCTGCATGATGGCAATGAGCTTATCTAAGCGTGTACGACAGTTCTCTATCTCTTCTGGAGCCGGATTGCGGTTGTCTTGAGGCCGGCAAAGTATAGTATTAGTTACAAAAACATCTTCGCGGGACAAACCTATGGTTGACAGAAGTTCATTTAATATCTTACCTGACATCCCGCAGAAAGGGATGCCAAATTTCGCTTCATTTAATCCCGGTGCCTCTCCTATTAGTAATACTTTTGCTTTTGTGTTTCCTTCACCGAAGACAACCTGTATCCTACTATTAAGCAACTCCATACATCTTGTGCAATTTTTGTACTCTTTTCTTAATTCCGATAAATCCTTTGCTTCCATTCTTCAGATCCTCTCATTGTTGGTTTTCTAACATTAGTTTTCTCCAACCACCTATAAACAGTTGAAGAGTGTACTTTTATTTTTTTTGCGATTTGTACTCCGTTTAATCCACTCTCAAACATGAGTCCTTCTAATAGTTCTTTTACAGAAGAATTAAATTCTAATTCTGTTTCCCTAAATCGTTTTGTTTTAGTAGAATATTCTAAATAAATCTTTCGTGCTAGTATTTGTTTTTCAAATTTTCTATCTAAATATAAGTCCTCGGTATTTAAATTGTCATATAAAAATCTTATTAAATTGTAGGCGTTTTGAGAATAATAATCTAATTGAAAATAGATAGAGTTTACTCCTTTCTTGGATGTTTTTTTTCTTTCTCTAAGGTTATGGTTTGATAATAAAATATTTTTATCTAATCTATTTACCAATTCTTCCATAAATTTAATACTTGCGCTTGAGAAGCCAATACTTATTTCATTCCTATTTTTCCTGTTTCTTACTGTTATCCAACCATCTCCATCGAGAACCCCCCGAATAAAATCTCTAAGGAATTGATTTGGAACATCTGGAAATATTATGGTTTTACTTTTATTAGGTAAGATACCAAGTTTTTGAATATCTTCAAGTAACACAGAATTAGAAATTCTAAGTCTATATGACTGTTTTCTTTTCTCAATAAGATAGTTAGAATTCATCGCTTGGTTCATATATTCTAACAATTTCTTATTTGATTCAAACTTATTACTTAGATCCCAAGCTAATGTTTTCCCATGAATGTTTCCGTCAGAACAAGTAAAGCCAAGAATATATGCCATTTTAGAGTTCCAATTCTTAAAAAAATCGCAATTTATGTTATAAGTATAATAATTCTGATTTTTTACCATTTTAAATCACAAATAAATCATGCGAAACTTTGTAAATTATTTACGTTTCTACGAAAATAATAATTTGAATGTTGAGTATTCTCTAAAAGTTTAAAATCTATTTGTAAAAAATTAATTGAATTATAAAATGCAAAATGCCTAATTAGATTTCTCGAACCGAAAACAACTTGTGTTCTGCTTTTACATAACTTTGGACAAGCGGTGCATTTAGAATATTCTTGTTTTAGTTGGTCGAAGGTCATAAGGGTAAATAATTCTAAACTCTATATAAAAATTATTGCTGTTTTAAATAGTATTTTCTGATTAAATTATTTGAATTTAAAATTAGAAACCATTAATTATGACAACAAGAGAAAACAACCATCAAAAAGAAAACAAAATCAAATAAAACAAATCTAATTCTTTTTCGTAAACTCAACATAATGACAAGTGCCGCAAACAACACGATCTTTGTGCGCACCTAAGAAAGTTCCAGGTCCGCATTTTGGACAGTATTTATTTTTCTTTTCTGCTCTGTTTCCAGAAATAACATAAAGATCAGCCATCCTATTTCCAGCTTTTTTTGTTGTTTTTGCTGTATGTTTTCTTGCACTTTTTTTATCTTTTTCTGCCATATTAATTACCTATATTATTAGTTTACATATATTATTTATTTACTTTTTTTTAGCTTCTTTTTTAGGTGCTTCTTTAGGTCCTTTGACCTTTACTTTGTGTTCAGTTTTATCTTTAGCTTGAGCACTCTTATAAATTAAGGCCTGGAATGCTGCTTTCTGCTGACTAAATTTAGTGTAAATATGTTTTATAATTATTAAACTAGCTTCAGTTTTCA
>JACPCC010000013.1 GCA_016179995.1 Candidatus Woesearchaeota archaeon
ATGGGAAATAAACAATAAGCAAAGGGGTGTCTATAAAAAATGGTAACAAAAAGAATGAATAATAATAATAATAATAACAGTACAAAATTAAAGCAGAAAGTATTGATGGTTCTAAGCGTGATGACTATATTATTAATGTTGTCTGGCTGTCTGGATTATAAAGCTTATGAGCTGGATGGTAAAACACAGGCAGAGCCCAGCGATGCTAATTTAGTTAAAGAAATTGCTGATGTAGAAAAAGAATTGGCTTCTAACGATGCATCGGCTGAGAAAGCTACAGAGACAAACAAAGATGATATTACTGGCGCAGTTGTAGCCGAGGAAGAAAAGATTGAAGTAAAAGAAGTAGAGGTAGTAATTCCTGAATTGACGGAAACAACAACGACTGAAACACCTAAAGAGGAAGCTACAAAAAAAACTACTGAAACAATCAAAACTGAAGAAACAGCAGTTGTTGCGGATACTCCAGTTGTTCCAGTTGTTAAAGAAACACCAGTAGTCAAAGAAGCTCCAGTTGATGAAAGTTATTTACAAGTAATTAAAGTTAAAGAAAATGCAATGGTGCGCTTAAATCTAAAAGTTGTCGACCCCGACAATGATCGTGTTACTTATACTTTTAGCAAGCCCTTAGACAATCTAGGGCAATGGAAAACCAGTTACGGAGATGCGGGAGAATATTTAGTTAGGATATTAGCTACCGACGGAAAATTAACTACAGAAAAGAAGGTTAAAATTGACGTTGAGAGAGTTAATATGCCTCCTACGATTGTGTCTTTAAAAGATATCATTGTAAGAGAAGGCCAAATTGTTGAAGTTAAACCAACGGTACAAGATCCTAACAAAGATAAAGTTACTGTAACTATCTCCGAACCTTTAAGCAATGGTGTTTTTAAGACCGACCACACGAGTGCTGGAGAATACCAAATTACAGTTAAAGCAACTGATGGAGAGTTAGAAAGCCAAGCTACTTTCAAGTTAACTGTAACCGACGTAAATGTTCTGCCAGTGGTAAGTGGAATTGAAGAAACGATGACCATAAAAGAAGGCGCTAAAGTCAAAATTAAGCCTGTAGTTACAGATTTAGATAATGACCAAATCCAATTAACTATCAGTGAACCGGTAGGCAATGACGGAGAATGGACCACCGATTACACAAATCACGGAGAGTATTTCATTACTGTAGTTGCTGATGACGGCAAGGACAAAGTTAGCAAAAGAATCCGCTTAGTTGTTCAAGACGTAAATATGCCTCCAGAAATTGTTGACGTGTCCATGGCTTTAAGTTAGGGTTATAAATCTATGAAAACTGCGCCAAAGTTTTCTTTTTTGTTTTCTTTTTTTTTTGTACTTGTTATTTTAATTTTTCTGGTAGTTTCAACTCCGGCTTTGGCAGCAGTTAAAGTATATAACATCCAAGAAACAGATTTTGTAAGAGTCCTGCCTGAAACCGTGGATTTAGATGGAGATTATCTTAATTATACATTTTCTGCACCTCTTGATGAAAGAGGAGAGTGGCAAACAGGCTACGATGATGCTGGAGAGTATGAAGTGGAAATTACTGCTTCTGACGGCACGGCTGTCGATAAAAGAAAGATAAAAATAATTGTCAAAGATAAGAATCAACCGCCATTCTTAAAAGAAAGAAAATTGATAGTTAAAGAAACGCAGACTGCCGACCTTAAATCTTTAGTCGAAGACCCAGAAGGTGATTTGCCTTCTTTTAGTTTTCCTCCGCCGTTTAACAAACAAGGGCTTTGGAACACGGAATATGGAGATGAGGGAAGATACGTAATTCCATTTGTAGTAAGTGATGGAAAACTTTCCGTGCAATTGAGAGCAGAAGTAGAAGTTCAGCACACGAATCAACCACCGATAATTAAAAGCAGTTTTTCAACTGAGAAGTTGATTAAAATAAATGAAGATAGCACTCTAGAATTTAATGTAGACGCTTATGATAGAGAAAGAGAGAAACTTACATATTCTTGGAGACTAAATGAAGAAAAACTAGATAAAGAGAAAATAGATATAGAGGAAATTAGTAATGATTATTATGGAGAAAACAAATTTGACTTTGAATCAGCAGGAGAATATGTTTTGAGTTTAAAAATAAGCGACGGTGAAAGAGAAACAGAGGAAGAGTGGAAAATTGAAGTTAAAAATGTTAATCGAGCGCCAGACCTGACGAAACAGGATGACCTAAAACTTGAAGTTTATGAAAGTGAATTAGTAAAATTAGAACTGCCGGAGAAAGATGCAGATGGAGAGAAAATAAATTATGAGTTTGCAGCTCCGCTGGATAAAAAAGGAAGCTGGCAGACAGATTATGAAGATGCCGGAGAATATGAATTAAATGTAAAAGCTTCTGATGGTGAACTCGAGGATTCAGCAAGAATAAAAATTAAAGTTTTGGATGTGGATAGAGCGCCAACATTAAATGTGCCTAAGGAAATGGTCCTGCAGGAAGGCGAGGAATTTAGAGGGGTAATCGAGAGTACAGATCCTGATGAAGATGAATTAGTGATAAAAATTAATGGGTTGCCAGAAGGAGCAAATTTTGAAGAAGAAGGTTATAATTTAACCTGGAAACCAGAGTTTAATTTAGTAGAAAAACGCGCAGGATGGAAAGGAGAAATGCTCAGCGCTTTACGTCTAGGGCGCTTTTTACTTAAAGATAAGGAGTTTGTTGCAACTATCAACAGCTGCGGAAGGGAACTATGCACCACAGCTGAAACGAAGTTGATTGTGAAAAACACCAACCGCGCACCGGAATTTGAGTCTTTATCATTAAGTAATCTTACTTTTACAGAGAAAGAGAAGGTTAAATTAAACATTAAGGCCCTTGATCCAGATGGGGATTTAGTAAGGTATTACTTCAGTCCGCCATTAAGTAAAATAAAAGGTGAATGGGAAACTAATTATTATGACGCGGGAATTCATACTTTCTTTGTTACAGCTTCAGATGGTACATTGACAACCACCATCCCCGTCAATATAACAATTAAAAATTATAATCGCTTGCCACAATTAAAAATTAATGATGATACTCTTACCGTCAATGAAGAACAGCAATTCTTAGTGAGGGTAGAAGCTGGTGATGAAGACGAAGATAATAATTTAAGTTTATTTTTGGAAAATCCGCCGAAAGGAGCGAGTTTTGTGGATGGTGTGTTTGTATGGGAGCCGGGAATTTCTACAGTACAGAATAAAAGCGCTAAGTTTTGGGATAATATAGTAGAAGAGTGGCCTTATTTGAATAAAAAGTTTAGTTCGGATAAAGAGACTATCTGGCTTAATTTTGCAGCTACAGATGGTTTTGATACTGTAAAACATCCAGTGAAAGTTGTAGTTAAAAATGTCAATCAAGCGCCGCAAATAATAGATTATTCCCCTGTTGAAGAGATAATGGTAGAAATGAACAAACCAGTCTATTTTCAAGTTAATGTCAATGATGCTGATCAAGACTATTTAGATTATCGATGGGACTTTGGTCTAGGTGAAGCGACAGTTAAAGGTACAAATACTGTGGAAAGAACTTTCACATCTACGGGAAGAAAGACAGTGAATGTAGTTGCCAGTGATGGTCGAGAAACTGTAGAGAAAGAGTTCAGAGTGAAAGTAGTGAGAAGTTTAGTAGAAGCTGGAAACAGTGAATTGGTTGGGAATAATATAATAGAAACAGGTACAACAACTGCAGCCGTAGCTGGACCTTTGACATTTAGAGTTATGGTGATTAAAGGGTAGAATAAGATAAATGTATCTATCAAATTAATTATAAATGAATTATAAATGTTTTAATAAGCTTTCATGATCGAACGACAATTCTTGCTACCACACTTACAAACCATAATTTCACCAGAAATAGCTTCTTCAGAATAATCTCCTGTAATCTCTTCACCTTTTTTTATATCTCTTTTGGCAATATCACAAAAATTATTAGCATAAGTATTTGCATCGCAAGAATGGTTTACAAATCTTGCAGGAGGTTGCATAAGAATAAATTTTCCGTTAAAATGGGCTACGTATCTCTTATCTTTTTCTGGAATTTTCTTAATACTTTTCGGTGTTAATTGCTGAGAGATGTCCCATTTTATAACGACTTCTCCTTTCTTAAAATTACGTAAAGCAAAGACACCTAAACCTTCTACCTTTGATTTTTTAACAATAGTATCGATCACGCACTGGTTTAATAATAATTACTTTAATAAATTGTCGCCAGATATTTTTATCTGTCAACTGAAATTATATTATCTTAACTCCCAGAAATTATATTGCCTAATGAATAATCTTAAATGATCTCAAATAAACTACATAATCTCAAATGAAATACATAAAAAACAAAACATAAATCACCGGCACAATGGCAAACATAGAATATTCTGTATAGTGGTGGATTTTATTTACTAATTCTGTTTTTTTGTTTTCCTGTAATTCTAAGAGCAATATATTAATAATAAAACTAATTAAAAGAACGAAATAAGTAAGAATCATTACTTTATCAGCAAAAGTAAGATAGCCAACGGGCGGCAATTGATTAGAGATAGAGACGTGAAACATTACTGCGGCAACTAAAGATGAACCATTCATGCCCAAACGTGTAGTAATTTTATCGGGATCTAAGATAAAGCTAAATAAGACCAGTAAAACGATAAAAAAGATAGGCAAGAAAGTCTTGAAAAAAGAACTTAGAGGTAGGCGTGAGATATAAAGGCTAAAAACATATTGGGAATAGCTTTCCCCATAAATTGAATATTCATGTTTTTTAGAAGAAGCTTTCCAACCTTCAATATTCCAGCCAGTAAAAGCTATATCAGAATCAACGCCAGTTTCTGCTTTTAGAGGTATATATTTTAATTGTTCAATAGTCTTGTCCTTGTTCTCCAAGATAATATCCATTCTTTGCTGGTCAAAAGGATATTGTTTTAAGTCAACGGGGCTGTTCATGTTTACTTGGATACGATAAAATTTTTCATTTGGTTCGTCAATAATTAGTTCAGAACTAGAAGCTCTGCCGTTCATGAATTCAAAACTGCCAAAATCGCAGGCTTTATCGAGGTATAAACCTACTTGAACTTCATCAGCTTTATCTTCCAAAGCACTCATTTTTGATGTTTCTGAGGAAAGAGAAGAGCTTGCTTGAGCGGAAAAGGAAATAGTTAAAATAAATAGTAATAGGATAGAAAAAGCCTGAAGATAATTTTTAAGGGAGTTATTGGTGGTAGTCATTTTGGAAGTAGTCGTCATTTTGGAGGTAGTAGTTATTTTTAGATGTTAAGCTAATATTTCATCAGTGAAAAGCATTAAACTCTAACGAACCATCAAAACTAAGCAAACCATTTAAAAAGATTATCCAATTATTTTCAATTTAGCTTTAGTCTGCTGCTTTAGTTATGCTTTAAAGGGTGTTTTAGATACGTTTAAAAGAATGTTTTAAAGAAATAATTATGCCGGAAGAAATTATTAGCCTTGCTATAGAAACTATAAAAATGGGCAAGCAAGCTATTGTCTTTGCTCCAACTAGGAGCAGCGCTGAAAAAACAGCTGAAGAGATTTCTAAACTTACTGCTTTAATGGAAATTGAGCTGGAAAATGGCGTGCTAAAAGCTGCTTCTTCACCAACTAGACAATGCCGTAGATTATCGCATTGTGTAAGAAAAGGGATTGCATTTCATCATGCCGGATTATTAGCTAAACAACGGGATTTGATTGAAGATAATTTTAAGAGTGGAAAGATTAAGATTATTTGTTGCACTCCGACCCTTAGCGCTGGCCTTAGCATGCCGGCTTATAGAGTACTAATCTCTTCATTAAAAAGGTTTAGCGGCAGCTGGGGTATGGATTGGATTCCGGTTCTGGAGTATTTGCAAATGGCTGGTCGAGCAGGACGTCCAGAATATGAAAAAGAAGGACAGTCCATTGTTATAGCTAAAAGTGAAAAAGAGAAAGGAGAGATTTATGAACGATACGTCTGCGGAGAGCCGGAAGAGATTTACTCCAAATTAGCAGCTGAACCTATCTTAAGAACACATCTGCTTTCGCTGATTTCTTCCGGAATAATCTCGGACCACAAAACAATGTTGGATTTTTTTTCAGAAACATTTTGGGCTAAGCAGTTTAAAGATATGGATAAATTAAAAGAGATTTTAGAGCGGATGTTAATTTTTTTAGAAGAAGTTGAGCTGATTAATATTTCAGGGAATAGGAGTAATAAAAGTCAGCAAAATAGTCGAGAAAAAGAAAAAATTAAAACAAACCAGAAGAAAATATCTTATACAGAATTCTTTAAAGCGGCAACTTCTTGGAGCAGTGAGGAGAATGTTTTAGAAAATGTTTTAGATAATGTAAATAAATCTAAAAATAAGGAGTTGGTGGATGAAAAAAAGTATGAAAATGGAGATAAAAAGATTGATGAAGATAAATCTCAAGCCACCACTTTAGGAAAGAGGGTTGCCGAATTATATCTTGACCCCTATACAGCCAGACATATTTTAGACTGTTTAAAGACCATTAGTGAAAGTAAAAATAATGATAGAAATAATGATAGTGATAATGACAAAAATAATGATAAGAATAATGAAAATTATAGAGTCGAGATAAAGAGTAATAAGTCTGGGGAGATAAAGAGTAATAAGTTTTTGGAAATAAAAATAAATCCATTTTCTTATCTGCAGATGGTTTCTCATACTTTAGAATTAAGACCACTGCTGCGGGTTAAAGCTCGGGATGGGGAGAAAATACAAGAAGAGATGCTAAAAAGAATAGATTATTTAATAGAAGAAGAACCCAGCCAATTTGACAGCGATGAATATGGCGAGTTTATGAATTCCATCAAAACAGCTTTATTTTTTGAAGAATGGATTGATGAAAAAGATGAGGATTTTTTATTAGAAACATTTGATATTACTCCGGGAGAGATTAGAGTGAAATTAGAAACTGCCGATTGGCTTTTGTATGCCACAGAAGAATTGGCTAAACTGCAAGGTCAACGTGATGTTGTTTCAGAAGTAGCCAGATTAAGATTTAGATTACAAGAAGGAGTTAGAGAAGAATTATTAGCTTTACTTAAATTACGAGGAATAGGTCGTGTACGTGGTCGAAGACTGTTTAAAGCCGGAATCAAAGATTTAGGCGATATTAAAAAAATAGATTTAACGAGCTTAAGCCAGATATTAGGTAAGGCTCTGGCCGAAGATGTGAAGAAACAAGTAGGAGAAGAAGTTGTTGAAGTTTCGGCTGGAAAGAGAACTGGACAATTGAGTATTGATAAGTTTTGACATTGTGAATGTAAAATTATAGCCAATTAGGGCTAATTACAGCTCTTAATTTAATAACCTATATAAAGCAAACTTTTAGTCTAAATCACACAGATTATAGAATAAATCATGAAAACAAGCATTCTTATCGGTGGACCTGCAGGAGTTGGGATAAACGTTTTAGCTAGAATTATATCTGCGGCGTTAGTTCGAGAAGGTTTCTTTGTCTTTAATTATCGAGATTATGGCAGCTTAATACGTGGAGGAAACAGTTTTAATTTAATTACTTTCTCAAATGAAGAAGCGTACAGCCAGGAAGAGAAGATTGATTTCTTACAAGCCTTTGATAAGCTAACTTATGAAATACATAAAAATAAATTAAAAGAAAATGGAACAATAGCTACAAATAATAAAGACCTTAGTGAATTAATTTCCAGCGAGAAAAACTTTTTCTTTTTAGATACCTCTAAACATAAACAAGGGAATATGGCTTTTGCCGGATTTTTGTTTAAAGCAATTGGACTTAGTAAAGAAGCAATTATTGAAGAAATGAAAATAGCGTTTCAAGGGAAAAATAATGCTGATAATGAACTAATTGTTTCTTTTTTTTATGAACAAGATTATAATTTTGCTTCTGAAATGACGGAACTTACTGCAAAGTGTAGAAAACATAATGAAAATAAAGAACAAACATTAAAATGGATTGATAAATATTATAGCGCTCTCAAACAATGCCCTGAAGTAAAAAAACTTGTAGTGCCATCTGTTGTTATTCCTCAGGATAAATATGGTGCGTATAAAGACAAGGTGTATTTACCTCTTAACCTGCGAGTATATCCCACTGTTCCGCAATATCATAGAGATGAAGCCGCATTAGACTTATTAGCATACATGATAGGAACAGGGAAAAATTCTCTGCTTTACAAAAACTTTATTA
>JACPCC010000014.1 GCA_016179995.1 Candidatus Woesearchaeota archaeon
GAAGTTATCAAAAAATTACAGGAATTGGATTTAAGAATTTCAGGCAAGATTCTTCTTGCTGCTGCTGTACTACTGAAAATAAAATCTAATCACTTAATCGACTTTGACTTATGCAATTTAGATAGACTGATTAATCAAGGCGAGGAAATGATGGAAGAAGAATTATACGAAGACCTCCTTTCTAACAAAACCAGAACTAAAGAAAAATTTCCTCTTATTCCTAAAAATCCCCAGCCTCGCAGTCGCAAAGTTTCTGTCTATGACTTAGTTCAGGCACTGCAGGAAGCCCTTAACAGCAGGAAAAAACTTCTAGTTCGTAGCCAGCCCACAAAATTTGAAATGCCTAAAAGAAAAGCAGATATCATGGGCATCATCAGAGAGATGTACTTTCGTATCAGCTATTACAACGATAAAGAGAAAGACAAAGAATTAACATTTACCCGTCTTTTACCGCCACAGGCCGGAAAGAAAGAAAGAGTTTATACATTCATACCCTTGCTTCATTTGGAAAATGAATTAAAAATAGAAACAAAACAAGAAAAACCTTTTGACGAAATTTATGTGAAACTTCTCAACAAAAAGAATAAAGATTCAGAAGAGAATTAGATAATCATAAGTCCATTTAAACACAACTAAACAAAGTACTAAACAAAGTACTAAACAATATTCTAAAAACAGAGGCACAATCTTTTTAAATGGTTATAGTTATAACGAGTTAATTAAAGAGAAAGAGTGAATCATCTTAAAAGGGATAGTGTTCTGAGAATAAATTTAAAAAAGACTCCACAAAAGACCCTACTCAAAAGCTTCACATTTAACACAAACCAATACAAAAACTATTCCTATTTAATATGAAATCCACTGCCAATTTAGCTGTCCCGGAAAAAATTGTTGACCAAGTCATCGGTCAAGATCACGCTGTAGAGATTATCAAAAAAGCCGCGCAGCAGCGTCGTCATGTCTTGCTCATCGGCGATCCTGGAACAGGAAAATCCATGTTGGGCTTTGCTTTAGCGGAACTCCTCCCAAAATCAGAATTAAAAGATATCTTAGCTTATCCTAACCCTAACGATGAAAACCAGCCTTTGATTAAAGAAATGCCTGCTGGCAAAGGCCGCGAAGAAGCAAAAAAATACTTATTTGATTCACAGAAAGTATTGAAAAACAATAACTTTTTATTATTTCTCGTCGCGATTGCCACACTTATCGCCCCTTGGTGGATTCGCTACCATTACAAATCAGATTTGATGTTTACTGCTTTCTTTTTAGGAGGAATGCTTTTTCTCGCTGCTTTCTCCATCATTATAAGTATGGGACCTAGAATGTTTGCCCGTCAATCTAATTTTATCTCTCCAAAAGTGATAGTCGATAATTTTGGACAAAAACAAGCGCCTTTCTACGATGCTACAGGAAGCCATGCTGGCGCACTTTTGGGAGACGTACTGCATGATCCATTTCAGTCAGGTGGTCTAGGCACTCCTGCCAATCTTAGAGTAATCGCCGGAATGATTCATAAAGCACATTTAGGAGTTTTATTCATCGATGAAATTGCCACACTAGATCCTCGCACACAGCAAGAATTACTATCATCATTACAAGAACGTAAATTTCCCATAACTGGACAATCTGAACGCTCCGCAGGAGCTATGGTCAGAACTGAACCTGTACCTTGTGATTTTGTACTAGTTGCTGCGGGAAATTTAGAAACTATCAAAAATATGCATCCGGCCCTGCGCTCCCGTATTAGAGGATATGGATATGAGGTTTACATGAAAGAAACCATGCTCGATACTCCTGAAAATCGTCTGAAGATAGCTCGTTTTATCGCTCAGGAAGTAAAAAAAGAGAAGGGTAAAATACCTCACTTCTCTCTTGAAGCTGTCAATGTCATTGTCGAAGAAGCCCGCCGTAGAGCTAACCGTAAAAAACACTTAACTTTACATCTACGTGGTTTGGGCGGTTTAGTCCGCGCTGCAGGCGACTTGGCTAAAGAAAGAAATTCTCCATTAGTTATGGCTGTTCATGTTACCGAAGCAAAAATACTAGCCCGGCCTTTGGAACAGCAAATAGCCGATCAATTCATCGAACGCAAAAAAGAATATGAGATTATAGTTACCAGCGGAAAACAAATCGGCCGTGTCAATGGATTAGCCGTTATAGGCGGTGGAAGCGCTTACTCTGGTATTCTCCTGCCCATAGAATCAGAAGTAACTCCCGGCGGTAAAAAATCAGAAATAATTGCTACTGGAAAACTAGGCGAAATAGCCAAAGAAGCTATTAAAAACGTATCCGCTATTATCATGAAATACTTTGGTGAAGACATTAAAGAAACTAAAGATGTCTTTGTCCAATTCCTGCAGACTTATGAAGGTGTAGAAGGCGACTCCGCTTCAATTGCTGTAGCCACGGCCATAATTTCTGCTTTGAAAAAAATACCTGTCCATCAAGAAGTTGCCATGACTGGCTCTCTATCTGTACGTGGAGAAGTTCTTCCAGTAGGCGGTGTTTCCTCAAAAGTTGAAGCCGCTATAGATGCAGGAATTAAAGTAATTCTTGTACCCAAAGCTAATTTGCAGGATATTGTTGTAGACACGCAAAAATTAAAACAAGTAACAATTATACCTGTAACTTGTATTGAAGAAGTGCTGGAAAATGCCCTTAGCTGGAACGGGCAAAGTAAACTTAAAGAACGCATTTTTAACAACAAAAACAACAAGAAAATTTCATAAAATTATTTGAGAGAGTGAAATTTTCTAGTGTTTATAAAGTTAAGAGTAATAAGTATCATTTTCAAACTTTATAAACAATGAAAAATACAGTAAAACGACAAAAAAAATCAAAACCTTTAAAAAAGAGGCTTGAAATCAAGTGCAGATAGTAAATAAAAACGAAAACAAATAAAAACAAAAGTAATTAAACACTAAATAAAATTTAAAAAAAATAAAACGAGACAACAAAAATGGCACGCTCACAAAGAAAGTCCCGCCGTAAATCTTCCGGCGGATTATATCATTATTCTCGAGGTAAAAGAAAACGAGAATTAGCTGGATTCAATGCTTTAACTAAACTAGGAGAAAAGAAAGAATTACGTTCTAAAAGAGTTTTAGGCGGACACAAAAAAGACTTATTATTAGCCGTCAAAGAAATTAACGTTGCCGATAAAAAAGGCAAAACCATTAAAACAGAGATAATTAGTGTTCTGGAAAATACAGCAAACCCGAACTTAGTACGGCGCAGCGTATTAACCAAAGGCACTATAGTTGAGACTAAATTAGGCAAAGTAAGAATCACTAGCCGTCCCGGACAAGAAGGATTGATTAATGGAGAATTGCTTTAAGTTTTTTAATATTTATTTTTAGTGTTACTTATATCTCTTGAGATAATTAATCAATAATCTTCTTAATATTTTAATAGTTTGATTTGAAAAACCACTTTTCACTTTAGGAAAATTTAAATAGGAACTGCCTGTTTTTGTTAATTAAGCCACGGTGGCACAATCTGGTAATGCGCAAGATTGCTATCGCGTTGATGCAAGAAGGAATAATTCCATCGATGAGCATCAAATCTTCGCAGATATCTTGTCCCTCTGGGATTCCCGGTTCAAATCCGGGCCGTGGCGTTCTTTCTATTTTAAACAATTAATTCAATCAGATTAAAAACAACCACAACACTTATATATGTATAACCACATATTTATGGATTGGTGATTATAATGGGAAACATGACTCTAGCAATACCAAATAATATACAAGATGAGATGAAACATTTTTCTGAGATAAGATGGAGTGAAGTAGCAAGAAAAGCCATAGTTGAAAAAATTGAAACTTTAAAGTTAGCAGAGAAACTTGCTGAAAAAAGCAAATTAACTCAGAAAGATGTGGAGGATTTTAGCAAAAAAATAAGATCATTGGCAAGCAAGAGGTTTCTTGAATGAAAATAGTTTTAGATTCTAATGTTTTGTTTTCAGCTTTAATCAAAGATTCTGTGACTAGGAAACTAATTTTAGAATACGACGATTTATTCTTATTTCCTTTTTATATCTTTGAAGAAATGGAAGAACATAAAGGGGAGTTAATGATAAAGTCTAAGATGGAGAAAGATAAATTTGAGGAACTTTTAGAGCTTCTCTTGAAGAAAGTGATCATTGTGTCAAAAGAAGACTTAAAAATACATAAAGAGGAATCATTAGAGATTGTTAAAGATATAGATAAAGATGATACTGTGTTTATAGCTTGCGCATTAGCTTATCCAGAGAGCATAATTTGGTCAGATGACAAAAAACTAAAAGAACAGAATAAAGTAAAAATATTGAACACCTCTGAAATTATTGCCTTACTGAATAAATAAACCACGACTACTTACTCTCTTCCTTCTTCTCTTCCTTTTTCCCTTCTTCAACCACTGGTTTCATCGTCGGAAATAGAATAACATCCCTGATAGAATCTTGTGCCGTCAAGAGCATGACCATCCTATCTACACCAATACCAATTCCACAATTAGGAGGTAATCCAACTTCCAAAGCATTGATATAATCTTCATCCATGGGATGAGCTTCTTCATCACCGCCACGACCTTTGGCAGCTTGTTCTTCTAATAATTTTCTTTGTAAAATTGGATCAGTTAATTCAGAGTAAGAATTACCAACTTCCCAGCCATTGATAAAAGGTTCAACTCGTTCAATCAATTCGGGATTATCACGATGTGTTTTTGCCAGAGGACAAGATTCTCTAGGGTGGTCAATAATGTGTGTAGGTTGAACTAACTTATCTTCACATAATTCTTCAAAGAGACTGAAAATCATAATTCCGCGATTAACATCGCCTTCGATTTCCACATTATAATTACGGCAGATATTGACCAAATCATCGTCTGAAAGAGAATCTACATCTATATTGGCATGAATTTTCAAAGCTTCTTTCATGGTCAACCTTTTCCAAGGCGCTTTTAGCTCAATATCATGATCACGATATTTGATTACGGTTGTACCCAATACTTTCTTAGCTACATATTCCCACAGTTCTTCAGTCAAACGCATA
>JACPCC010000015.1 GCA_016179995.1 Candidatus Woesearchaeota archaeon
TGCGGAGAAAAGCAACGACTTTTCTAGCATCCCAGAATTGCCCGGCAATTCTCAGGACTTTAGTGCATGGTGAGACGGTTTCACGCATTTTTATGATTTAATTAGTATAGATAGTTTTGAATACTCTATTAAATTCACTTCAAAACCCTAAAGATTACTTTGAATAACTCCCATATTCATTAAATTTTTGGTGTTAATCAAAGTCTTCTATCATCCATATATATTTTCATTGGACTCTAAAAAATTTTTCTGCGGCTTTAGTTCTTATCTTTAAGCCATCAAAAAAATTACGGAAAGTAAGCAGAAATAATGGACCAAAGATATGCAGCTGCTGGCTGCGGAAGGCTCTGAGAGCTTTTACTTTAGCTGGAATGTATTTGCTAATATCAACGTAAAGAGCAGGATAAGAAGTGTGCAAAGAAACTGGATTCCAAATGGAATAGATGTATACTTCTGGTTTGCTGGCGTTTGTATTTTGGCTGTTTTTGTTTTTTAATTTATCAACTAAGCGCATAGTTATCCTATTTACTGCTTTATGATCGGGATGATAGTCTTCCAAGCTATGGGTAAAGATTTTACTTGGTTTTTTGTTTTTCAAGAATTGGAGCAGTTTATTTTCGCATTTATTCTTTTTAAACGTATCTTCTACTTTGGTTTCTTTTAGGTTTAAAGCTAAAGTTTCGCAGCCAAGTAATTTACTGGCGCCTAGAGCTTCTTCCCAGCGTAGTTTTTTGATAATCTTTTCTTTCATCCAGGGATGGGACATCTCTCCGGAGCAAAAAACTATGGCATAAACTTTTTTTCCTTCTTGAACGTATTTGGCGATAGCGCCGCCAACGCCTAGAACGTAATCATCGGAATGCGCGCTCAGGACTACAATGTTTTCTACTTCTGTTATTGGTTTTATCTTCTGTTTTTCTGTTTTTTTGTGATGCATAATAATTGTATATTCTAGGGGTTTAAGAATCTTTTGCGAAAATTGAGATATGTTATGTAATGATTTATATCAAAAATACGATAATTAACTATACTAATCAACGCATTTTTATGATAAGTAATTTTTGTTTGGGAATAATAGCAAATCTCATTAATTATTGAACACGAAAAGGCTTTTGCCTTTTGTGTCCCAAAAATTTGTAGCGAACAAATTTTTCAGGACATTTTGTGAGATTTGCTAAATAGTAAATTGCATCTAAAAAGTTCCATTATTTTTGCAATTTACTATAATGATCTTATAGCTTGTTTTTTGCTGTATATTGCGGTTTGTTGAACAGTTAAAAAAGAAAATCTTTTTAAATGGGACTAGTATTATAAAGAAAATGGCACGAAAAGTACATACAAGGACAAAAAGGAAATACGGAATAAGCACTCATCTTAGCGGCAAGAAAGAAATGGCTAAGAAGAAAAAGAAAGCTAGATAAATTAGTTTAATCTTTTTCAGTTCTCTGATTTGGTATTTTTTTTACTAAGAACATTAATTAGAACATTAATTTTCAGTAACTAAATTTTCCGTAACTAAGCTGATTTCTTTTCTAATTATTTTTAGATATACTTCCCAAGCTAATTTTCCTTGTTTTATTAATCTTTGGATAAAGTAATAAGCTTTATTGTGCAGACCGTTTTCTGCTGGTGTTTCTGTTATTATAGCTTCTCTCAATCCGGCGATATTCCATTCTTTGATGAGGTCAATCCATTGCAATGAGAAAGCATAAGCTTTAGCTTCTTCATCAAGAGAATGGTCTAAAGTAGAAGTTAAAACATGGCCTAATTCGTGTCCGACGGTAAGCAAAACTTTCCCTATAGTGCCTTGTATGACAAATATCTCTGAAAGTAAGCCTTGCTGGCGGCGGTTGATGGACAAACCTACAACGCTAGAATGAGGTGATATTTTTTTAAATTCATTTTCTTCTAATAAGCTTATTTTAATATCTTCTGGAAAAGATTTTCCAAATAGTAAATTGTAAGCTTCTTCGATGTATTCTTTTATTTCTTCAGCTTGTCCGACAAATTTACCTCCAGCCCCTACTTTAAGAAAATTATCTGGCTGAAAAATTAAATCTTCGGTTTGTTTTTTAAGAGCATAATTATTTTCTCTTTGTGATAGTTGATAAGATGAACTAAAACTTCCACTAAAAATCATTTTTTGATGATTCAGTATTGGGATGATATAATTTGTGGGTGTTGCTGTATCTGAGGCGATAGATATATAAGTTTGAAATGGCTGGACAATGTATTCTAATTTTGAGTTGTTGAAGCTGACTATATCTTGGCCGTTTAAGTGCCTTGAAGAATAAGAATAGTTAGAAGAAAATGAATCCCTGGAAGAAAATGAACTACCAGAAAAATAGCTACTTGAAGCAGAATAACTACTTGAACTTTTAAATGCTGGTTGAGACATTTGGTACATGGACTAGAATAATAGTCTTAGAAGCAATTAAAGCTTTTGTTAAAGGTGGGACAAAAATATCAAAAAACATTAAAATTATCCTCAATTAACTTTATTCAGCTTCCTGCCTTTCCTAAAACTCTTAATATTCTGGAGAGTGGTTTTTAGAATCCTGTGCAGAGCTTCTTGTGTATTGAAAGCATTATGGGGAGTTATTAAGACGTTAGGCATCTCCAACAGCAGATGATTCTGTAATATTGTTTTTAAATTGCAGGATTCTACTTTCTCTTTAGATAAAAGAGACAGTTCTTCACACATGTGATTTTCTTCTTCCAGTACGTCTAATCCTGCGCCGGCTAGCTTTTTATCTTTCAAAGCTTTTACCAGGGCATTAGTGTCAACAACTGCACCACGGGAAGTATTAATCAAATATGCTCCGGTCTTAAATAGGGCTATTTTTTTCTCATCAATTAGATGATGAGTGTGCTTATTATATGGAACGTGCAAAGTAACTATATCTGAATGTTTGAGCACTTCGTTTAATGAAATATAGCGAAAATTGTATTTTTTAGCTAATTTTTTATCTTGAACTAAATCAAAGACTAATATTTTCATTTCTAAGCCCTGGGCTATTTTAGCTACATGCTGACCAATATTGCCGCAACCAATTAATCCAATGGTTTTTCCTTTTAAATCGAAGCCGCGTAGACCTTCTAGCTCAAAGCTGCCTTTTCTAGTGCGTTCTACAGAAGGAACAATTTTGCGACTCAGTCCTAAGATTAAAGCAAAAGTGTGCTCTGCTACTGTATTCTCCCCATAAAATGGTACGTTGCAGATTGTAATATTTTTTTTCCTGCAGGCATCTGAATCAATGTGGTCAAAGCCAGTGCTGCGGGTGGCGATGAGTTTTAGTTTAGGCATTTTATTTAGGATATTTTTGTCCAATTGATTGTCGATAAAGATTGAAATTACTTCAGTAGAATTGAACTTTGAAACATTGCCGGCTGTTAATTTGTTAAAGTCTAAAAACAATTGGTCCTTGGGAAATTCTTTCTGGACAAATTCTTTTTCCCAGTGTTCTAAGCCGAAGAAAGCTATTTTCATTTATGGTACCTCTTTTTTACTATCTTTTTAATCTTACGTACGGGCGTTAATAAGTTTTTTTCTGATTTTCTGAATTTGAGTTTCATCTATTTTCTCAATTATTTCTTCCATTCTCAAAATAAAGCTTTTTGCCGTAACTGAATCCTGTTTTAATCTATCTATATTTATTTCTTCCGTTACATAATATTGTGTATCCACACGTAACCCCTTTGTAGATAATAGTTCGACGTAAAACTTTTCTTCTATAATACTCTCTTCAACAAGAAGAAAACGCATCAATGAAATGGTACAATCATGAATCTCTGATTTTATACCGCATTTTTGAAGCAAAGCATATAAAACAAAATATCGAGAATAATACGAAGTAGTTACAATCCAATAAATTTCATTTTTTTCAATTGCTGAATCGAGCATATTTAAAGCACTTTTTGCTTTTTTAATATATCCTTTACAGAGGTTATCATTCGGCTCTTCAATTTTGAACCCCCGTTTCTGTTTCCAGCACCAAGAAATATGGCTCTTACAATCGTTATCTCCTGACACTAAAAATCACCTCCTTGTTTTGGTTTTCTTTAAAAAGATAACTTTCGTATTTGTTTAGCTCGGCACGGTCAATAGGTTTGTCGAGCGTAACGATTTGTAAAATTGATTTATGTTCCCGCTGGTCAATTAAGCAAATTAACTCTTTCATCGATGACCAATTATTAGTGGGACGAGACAAACGACCGCTGAAAGCTAAACAAATACAATTTTTATGAAATTTCATGATAATAACCCCATAGGGCGTTAATGAAAATATCAGTGTTATGTAAAATAAGATGGTATTTTAATATTTCTACAATCAAAGTGTCTTTTTTGCGCAAACCCGCTTCAAAATTTGAAAATGTAGATGATTTTAGATTTATTGTTTTTTCGTACATTCTTCCTATGATTTTTATTTTTGTAATTTCTGTTTCTCTAAATTCTCCTAAATAAAATAAGTCAATGTCACTGTCCTCTTTGAATGTTCTTTTAGCATAAGAACCAAATAAAACCAGTGAACCAGATAGATTAAGTTTATATATCTCAGAAGCTATCTTTTTAATAATAAATACTCGTTCTTGAAATAAAATTGATTCCATTAATTCACTTATAATTAAATAGTTTTTTGTGAGAATATTGTCTAAATTCAAAGTATAAGACTTATTTTTTCCAATAATCTTAGCAATTAAGATCTTATCGTTTTCTAATGCTTTGAGATGAGGAAGAAGGGTGACATGACTTTTATTAATCAATTTAGCCATTTCTCTGGTATGGTATTGCCCAGTGTACTTAGAACGATATAGGTTCAAAATTTTAAGTTTATTATCGGTTGCTTTATCTACCATGTGGTATGATAAAAGACCAGTAGTATAAAAACATTTCGATATAATATAACACTTCAGTAACCTGAAGTTAAGCAAAGTTGTCTTGGTCGTGAATTTAGCAAAATCATTGTTATTTTCAACAAATTGACTAGCTAAATTAGCCTCTAGACCTTGATGAATACTTTGCTTCACAATACTAAAGTGTTACGATATAATTTTTGTTGTGTCAAAGAAACAGCCAACCACTTATTTTCGTCTGCGGGCTCAACACCAATGTGGAAAACTCAGATTTTAACAAATTCTTACTCTACAACTACTTTCATACTTTGAGTTGTATAAATTCCGTCAACTATAGTGCAAGTTTCTTTTTTAGTAAAAGTCCAGCTGAAAGATTCACCGGGCATAAAGATGGGGCTGCGTATTTTAGCGCAGGCTAAAGAGCCAAGAACCATGCCTTTTAGTGGTTTTTCTGTACGTATATTTTTCCACGTGATTGTGTCGCCAACTTTGATTTCTAACTTAGTCATTTCAAAGCCGGTTTCTATCAATAAGACTTCATGCGTTTTTGGAGCGCTTTCAACAGGTGCTTCAACAGGTTGTTCGACAGGAACGTCTGCTTTAACTTCTTCTTTCTTTTTTTCAGGTATAACTTTACTTTTTTCTACAATTTGTGTAGGCGCTAAATCGCCATTTTCAGCAGCTTTAGAAGCCGCGCGGTTAATTAAGAATGAAAGAACCATAAATTTTATTTTATTTTTGAAGCCAATGGCTTTATAGGTAATTTTTTCATCTTTCCAATTCTGGGCTAAAGCTTGCATTTGGTTTTGAGAATTTAATATTTGAGCGAGAGTTTCTGAAGTGGTATAAACTTCTATGGTTTGATCTTTAGCTTCAGCTATGGCAATATTATCTATCTTGCCTTCTTTAGTAATGATGGCCACAGTAAGTACATTACCGGAGGTTTCAGTTATGCGCACATTAATACGTTCGTTTCCGAAGAAGCGGTCAACTGGTGCAGGAAGTGCTTGTCCTTGTGTTTCTGCCGCAATATTTTGGATAACTGTTTGTAAGTAATCTTCAGTGAGTTGGGAACTAGTGCCCCCTGTTGAATCTTCAGCAGCGTAAGCTAGGCTGAAAGATAATAAGAATAATACGCTGAACAAAAATAGAATTGTTGGTTTAAGTTTCATGTTTTACCCTCTGAAGTTTTTCTAAACAATTTTGAACTTCTTTATAGATTATTAGCTTAATTATAAAGGTTTCTTTAGAAAGGGCTCTTATTAAGATTTCACCATGATTTGTTAATAAATTAACTCAAATAAACTAGACTACTAAAAAACATAAATAATAATCCAGATAGTTATGTTTTTTATACTTAGTAATAAAGATTAATCAGAACTAAATTTATGTTTGTTACTAACTATAAAAACAACCACTAAAAAATTATTTAAGAAAATCGGTAAAAATCAATTTAACTACTTATCTTAATACCTAATTTCTCACAGATGGTTCTTTCGTGATCTGTCAGCTTTTTGTAATTACAGCGCACAAATTCTTCAAATTCTCTATCAATATCACCTAACATCAAAACCACCTCTTTATTGTTTGTTTTTCTTTAATCGTTTTTAAAGTTTAACTTTACTAAACTTTATTTTATCGACTAACAATCTTCAATAAAATTGAAAAGAGTATTTAGTAAAAAACTTACCTTTATAAAAGTTGTTTATCCCAGAAAAATAGTAAATAGTTTCAGTTAGAGAAATCTAAAATCTTTTTTTGTTGCTTATTGGTTTTAAGCAATAAACTGTTTTTCAACAATAACTGTATATCGAACCCAAACTGTTTTTGCAGCAATTCTGCAGCGTATTGAAACATTAATTCTTTGCTTAAAAAAGAAATAGCTTTCTCGTGCAAGCTCTTTCTTGTAGCTTCACGGCAGACCCATACTCCTAGTGGTACATTGTATTCTGGAGTAATAAAACGCAGAGCTAAACAAGATTGTTGTCTTTTTGATTCCTTCATCTTTTCTAAAACAGGCAGACGGCAAGCATAATAGCCTCCCGCGCATTCTTTGGCGTAAGTTTTACGTCCTGAATAATCCTCATAGTCGGTAGAGTAAAAATTACCAGATTTACTCCAAGGGTTTACTTGATATTGCAAATATGTTTCAAACAATTCAAAACTCCAATTTTCGGAGAAGAAGAGAATAAGATAGTAATTACCCCAAGCACCTCCAAAATAGCATGAATAATCTCCTTCTGGGTAGTTTTTTACTTCATTAATTATTTTTTTTCCAATTGTGTCATCAACTGCAGTAATAGACCATCTTGTAGGCACGAATTTGCGGTTATTCTTCAAACCAAGATTGCCGACGGAAAGTAATTTGTTTAAAGCTGTTTCTTCGAAGCCTTTTTGATGCAGTGTGAGAAGTGCGGAATTACTTCTTTTTCAGCTTGAGAAATATATGTTGGCTTTTTGGTTAAGGAAACTTCAATTTCCGCAGAGCGTTTAGCCATGCCTACTTCCTGGCAGATATCGAGAAATTTGTTTGATACGGAGGGATTAATTATCGCACTAGTTAAAGTTCTATTTGACGAGGAATTATTTAATGAAGAATTGTTTGAAAACGAATTGGGATTTTTAACTAATGCTTGTTGTCTTGAATTCACTAGATTGCAACGCAATCTAGCGATGGCATTTATAGCCAAATTTTTTTTGCTCCAGAAACGTGGGGAATCATATTTGCTCATTTCACCGCTATATTGCGGGCTAAGTAGTCCGATATTTACTTTAGGATAACAATAACGTCCAATAAATGGAGCGGGAGTGCTGCCTGAGAATTCTTCTTTAAACTCACGGTTTAGTTTTATGAAAGGTGTTTGTTCCAGATCTTTGTATTTTAGACGTTGGATTTGCATTTTTTTGGCGTGATTTGTTCATTGATTAATTTGTATTTGTTTAGCTCGGTGTGGTCATTTGTCTTTGCCGAGCATAACGATTCGTAAGATCGGTTTAAGTTCCCACCTAACATTTAGCATATTAAAAATTAATATATTACACAGCTTTAGCGGGACGAGGCAAAGGACCGCCAAATTGCTAAACAAATACATTAATTTTAATCTGGAATAATTAAATTAATCCGGGAATAAATTTCCATTTCACCTTTTCTTTGTAAGCAATATATTCTGAATCTTGGCTTAAGTGCTTTTCTTCAGTATAAGCTCGCAAATAATAGATAACGGTCCAAAAAGACATTCCTAAAAAGAATTTCCAATTTAAAACTGGGAGAAGAGTTAACCACCATAAAGTGCATTTGCTGATATAAGCTGGATGGCGGATTATGGAGTAGGGGAATTTGCTAACTATGCCTCGATTAGTTAGATTAGAAGCTTTTGTTCCTAAAGCAATAGAAGCGGAGACGTATATTAAAAGCAAGATAAGAAGAAGTAAATGGAATGTTGTAGTTAATGTTTGGTTCCAAAAGAATACATTATCGTTAGCTCCCCAAGGAACGTACTTTCCTACTTCTGTGTTAAATGGGGGATAGCAGATTAAAGCTACTGCCCAGCCTAATAATGTGGGTTCGACGGATCTAACTGTATTTTTGAGGAAAGACGATTCTAATCCATAAGCAAAAGCAAAAATGATGGTATCGATGGTGAAAAGCAGAATTAATAAAACCGGATAGGAAAACCAATTTTTTAATAGTCTATAATTTCCACTGCTTAAAAGTGCTTGGAGCTGTTGAAAATTGCTGAAAGCAAAATTGACCATCAAGGGCAAGAAGAATATTTTCACTAAGAGGAATAAAATTGCGGTTTTAATCTCTTTTTTTTCTTCAAATTCTATCTTTTCTTCGTTGAGCAGCTTTTTTATACCTCTTATGGCTAGACACGGTTTGCTTTTTTGCAGATTTATCTCCGAGGATTTAGGAGTGAATATTTGATATAGGTAATAAGCTGGGCTTAACAGTAAAAATATGAAATAGATACAGAGCAAAGTGAGCTGTGTTTCTGGACGAAGCAGCTTTTTATAATAGGGAAGGTAGCGGCATAAAGCAATTCCTAAACCATAAACTAAAGCTCCCGCTAGGTAATTTTTCAGACAGACAAGCAGTTTTTCTTTATTGATAGTTCTGTAGGTAATATTTTTATTGGGGGGTATCATTAAAGGTGAAAAGGTTGGCAGGTAATTCTTCTTGGGTGGAATATGGAAATTCGTTAATAATTACTCTTTGAATTCTTCTGGATTAACCATGAACAATGCCTCTAGCGACTTCGTGAGTTAATTCATATAAAAATCTTTGTGCATCATAATGAAGTATGTCTTTATACACGGCAGCCTGGGTGTAAAAAAACCGCTTTACGTAAGATGGTTTACTGTGTTTACTTATTATTACTGGTAACTCTAGTTTAATATAATTCATTATTTCATTATAATTTTTAAATTTGTTAATTTTTTCATTAAGCTGGAAAGTGTCTAGTATCTCGCCTGTTTTAAAATATTCAGTATAAAGAATAAGAAAACGGACATTTTTGTGGAATTTATCTTTTTCATTGAGCAGAGTAGGAATAGCTTCGTTAATAACCTGCCAATAATCAGAGAGAGTGACTTTAAGCGGTTTTTTCGGAAGGAAATTTTTAGCCAAGCAACTTTTAGAGATAGAATGGTAAAATAGAGAGTAAAGGTCATTAAAGTCTATCTTGGTTATCTTTGCTTTTTTGTTTTTTAATTTATTCTCCTTTTTAGACCTGGTTACGACAAAAACATCGATATCTTTGTATTTCTCTTTGTAAAGGAAAGAGCCAGTGATAAAGCAGAATTTAGCAGGAATTTCAGCTAATATCTCTTCTGCTTCTTTCAGGCGTTCATTAAGGACTTGCTGGTTGTGGGGATTGTAGATAATCATCTGTTACTTAAAATAGACTATATTTATAAATTTATCTTTAAAAATAGGTTGTTGTATAAAATAAGTAATACTTTTCAATAAATATAAGTTAATTCTTTGAGAATTTAGTTGTAATTATTATCTACCTGCTCAGAAAATTAGGTGTGTCTTCAAATCTGCAGCACTCTATTGGTTTCTTCTTCTATTCTTTGCTGAAAATCGGTAACTGTCTCGCCTTCTTTTTTTGTGGTGTTTAAAGCCTGCAATAATGTTTTAGTTAAATTTAATTCTCTCTCTTTTTCAAATAAGGTTATTTGTTGTAAATGTTCTTTAATTATTTCTTCTTCCATGCTTTCAGAATCCCCTGATGATAAGCTGATTTCTTCGTATGCTTCACTATTTAGTTCAGCCGTATTTTTCATGATGAAGTAAGCCCCCTGTTGATATAACTGTTCAATGACTTCTTTGCTTAATTCGAAAGAGACAACGGCCGGTGATTTGTTCTGGCAGTCTAGTTCAAAGTGGTGATGCTTAATAACTTCTAAAGGAATCCAACGAATTTGCTGCCGTGGTTTTTGATTTGATGTTTTATTTACTATTTGTTCTGTTGTTTGATTTGATAAGGTATTGTAAGAATCAGTAGTTTTATTATCTTCTACCTCAATAATATAAAATCCACCTTTGCTGTAGCGTTCTATCTCGCCAAAATTGTTGGGAAATAAAGCTCCAGGATACGTAAGGGTGCCATAATTATCCAGTTCCAATAAAGTCGGATGGTGAATATGTCCGCCAGCATAATAATTAAAGTTTTTTGGTAAAAATGAAGCCGGCTGGGAATCTAGTTTTTCCAAATGTTTTGGTTTCAGTTCGGTTAGAGTGGTGTGAAACATAAAAATTTTATAGCCTGGTTCTTCTTCTAAATTTTGCAGGTTAAGATTTTCATAATAAGCCCTGTCTAGCAGTCCGCGCCGTCCCAATAAACCGCATAGTTTTACTCCAGTTTTTTGGTCTATTGTAAAATTAAGATTAAGTAGTTTGCTCTCTGGATCTACTTTTCCTTTGCAGACATTTTTTAGTAAACCTGCTTGTTCTAAGACATCCAGCATAGTCTTGCCGCTGGGCGAGAAATCATGAGAACCGGCGATAGCGTAAAGCGGGATATTTTTGTCGTGTAGGTATTTTAGTTTTCTAGTTACAATCTTTAACGTGTCTAAAGAAGGCAGGGCGGTATTAAATAGATCTCCTGCAAAAATAAGAAAATCTACTTTTTCTTCTTCACAGATGTCAATGGCTTGGAGGAAAGCTTTAGTAGAAAGAGCGCGCATTTTTTCATCGCGCCATGAGCCAAGATGCAAGTCTGCTAGGTGGGCGTATTTCATGTAGAGTAATTATAATATATTCATTTTTAATGCTGATAAATCTAGGAAAGAGAGAGATTTATATGGATTGTGGTAAGGGAATGTTTAGATGTGGTTTGTGGAGAAAATAGTAAGTGTTATACAAAATTTTAAACTTAAGGATTTATTTTAAAAACTATTCCCAAAAACAATCTCCTAAAACTATCTTCTGGCATCTATCTGTATCCGTCAGAACAGAAAAGCATAAAAACAACAGATTTAATCTAATCTTAAAATGGTGGATAGGACTATGATAGAGGATGCTGTGCGTAATATTCCTTTACGTCGAGGGGCTCCAAATATTGTTAGTTTTAATAAAGAGATATTAATCCAAAAGTCGCCCCTAGCTAAAATGGGCCGCGAGGAAAGCCAATATATTCATACGGGAGTGAAGATTTTTCTACAGGTATTATCAAAAGAGAAGCTTTTTGGAGCTTATCTGGTTGAAGATTTAGCTCATATTCATGCTTTATTAAATTCTATAGCTCAAATCGTGAAGAAAGGTGATTATAGTGTTAAATATTCTAATCAATTAAGCTGGCTGCGGGAAGAGCTGGACAAAAGCAGAGTTCAGCTGGAAGTGAAGCTGCGCCGTGGAGATCGTTTAGTTACCAGTTTAGGTTCTGTTTTACGGGCTTATTTTAATGATGAGTTGGCTTTGATGAAAGTTATAGATGAAAAACATACTGGCGGCAAGTCTGTCCCACTAAGTCCTAATACTCCACAAAAATTCTCGTGGTTCTGGGAAAAAAATATAGAGAAAAGAAAACGAGCTGATGAACAAAAAATGCTGCTGGATTCGTTTGGTTCAACTAAAGCGGGCTTGATGAAAATTATTCCTTTATACGATGAAATGGCTTATAAGTATTATGATTTCCGTGGTCGTCTAAGCAAGTTATTGGATCAGAGTAAGAAAGGTGTTTTTAAAACAGGTGATGTAGATTTTACTCTAGTTATCGCGGAGTTCATGGAAGCTGAAAAAAGACTGGCTAGTGTTTTAGGTCCAGCCGAAGCCATGGCTCAACAACGTGAAAATTTAAGTAAATTTGGAGTTTATAATAACTATCGCTTTATTTCTTTAGTGAAAAATTTAGCTGCAGGAGAAAGTCAGATTATAAGGTAAAGATTATAGAGTGAAGCGATGTTAGTGTTCAATTAGAAAAACTATTAAAATTCGTATTTTTTGATATTCTCTAAGATTTAACAGGTGTTTATCGTAAGTGATAATATACTTTGAATTGGACTCAATGGCACACTCAATAATAGAGTTGTCGTCTGGATCATCTTTTACTGCATCTACTCTCGTAGCGGGATTTACTAAAGTTACAAAAGCTAGAACTTTGTCTGTAATCTCTTCAGTTTCTTCATTAGTAAAGTCAAAATCTCTTCTCAATATTTCTTGGTATTCTGAAAGAATTTCTTTTGTGGAATAAATTTTAACCTCTTGTTTAATTAAATCAAAGAGAAGTTTTTGTGATACACTTCCATCTCACAAAGTAGCAGAAAGCAAGACATTCGTATCAAACGTAACAGCAATTATCACTTCGCCTGTAAGTTTTTTTCTGTAACACCTTTACTTTGAAGTTTTATCTTAGATTTTTTAGCGAATAGCTCTAGGCCTTTAATTAATTCTTCTTTACTTGGAGTTAAGATTTTCTTTAAGATAATAGTGTCCCTATTTCCAACTATAGCAAAGACTGTTCCTTCCTCGACCTGAAGTTCTTCTCTTACATCTTGAGGAATAACTACTTGTCCTTTAGACGACATACGAACTGTTTCAACGCTCATTTTGGCTACCTCCTATTATCTTACTTTCTTACTATAAGTTATGCTTATTTAAATAGTTTTCTGTTGGAACTTTTAGTTTCTTAAATATCATTTCTCCATTAAATTTATATTCTCAATTATTTAGCTAACTAATATGGGGTTTAACACAAATGCAATCTAAACGTTCTTTAGAAGTTTTGCTGAGCAAATTGAAGTTTTTTGAGAAGCCTTCTCTGATGCTGGAACAGTATGCTACACCATCAAACATCTCTGCTGAATGGGTTTGGGGCATGGCGATGAAACGGGAAGTTTCTGGGCGTGTGTTTTTGGATGCGGCCTGCGGTCCAGGAATTTTAGGAATCGCTCTTTTACTTCTGGGGGCGAAGAAAGTTTATTTTCTGGATAAAGATGAAATAATACTAAAAATCTGCCGGGAAAATTATGCAAAAATTAAAGAAGAATATGAGGTTGGAGAAGCAGAATTTATCTTAAGTGATATTACTTTATTTGATGCAGAAATAGATGTAGTAGTGCAAAATCCGCCTTTTGGCACAAAAGAAGAACATATTGACAAAAAATTCTTGGAGAAAGCTTTCTCTTTAGCTCCGTTAGTTTATAGCATGCATAAATATTCTACAGCTAAATTTGTTGAAGCAATCGCACGAGATTTTAGATTTACTATAACAGAAGTTTGGCGTTATGAGTTTCCGATAAAAGCCGCTTTTGCTTTCCATAAGAAGCCAGTGAAGAAGATAGATGTAGGATTATGGAGAATGGAAAGAATGATAAAATAAAATTTATTAATATTTTCTAATCCTTTGTCTTTCCCAAGACCATCACTGAAATCTTTCCTTTTACACCTCAAAAACGCAGCATGCGGGCAAAAGCTTTTAATTGTGAACCGCTAGTGGTAATATCATCAAATAAAATTACTTGCGATGCACTGTTTATTTTTTCTAAATTCTGAAAACCACTGGAAATATAATGCCTTTCTTCAGAACGAGAACCGCCTAAGTGCGCTTCCGGTACTGGTTCTAGACGGTAAGCTATTCTATCATTAATTACTTTTTTTCCTGTTAGTTTTGCTAAATCTCTTGTAAATAAAAGGTTGATATCAGTTTTATAACAGTATTCTGGAAGAGAGTTGGGCAAGGGAATCAGACAAGTATCAGCAGGAATATTTCTCTTATCTAAATGCGGAGTGGCTAGTTTGATAAAATAAGATATGGCTGATAAAAAACTTGCTCCGTCTCTGATTTGTCCATCATAAAAAAATCTATCTCGCGCATTAGTTCTAATTTGATCTAAAGTATAATTTTTACTTTTTTTGAAGCGCATAAAATCTTTACTGAATTGGTCAGAATTACCTCTAGAGTAAGGCGTATATTTTCCTAAATTTAGAATATTAAATTCTAATTCTCCTTGTTGCTCAATTCTATTATCAATTTGAAGATAATTATCTGGATCTAGTCGAGGTTGATAAGAATATAGTCTTTTTTCAAAATCAGAAATGGCTTGTTCTAAATCTTGGTAGTTTGAAGCTATCTTTTGTGGTTCGGCTTTTTTTAGTTGTTCTACTGTGCTTGCGGTTCCCCAAGTTACAGCTGTAGATGCTACGTTAATAGCATGAGCAGCTAATACATCGATGGTCGAATCTCCAATTAAAAGAGTTTCTTCTCGATTAATTTTTTCTTCTCTTAGCATACGTTCAAGTAGGGGAAGGTGTGGTTTATTTAAAGCAGCATAGATTGGTAGATCAGCAGGAAATCCATGTTTGTTCAATAAATTTCTGGCATAAGCTGGTGGAGAATTAGTTAGAATAATAGCGCTTTCGTACTTATGGTAGGAGCGTACTAATTTAAGCAGTTCAGGATGTTTTAATTCCGTGGGAACTTGGTTGATGTTGTTGGCAATGTATTCCTTGCCTTCGTTAGTGGTAAAGTAAGGCTGAAGATGTGCTGTACTGACTAAAGTTTCGTCTAAATCTAATAATAATGTGGCTCTCATGATTTATTACCTCTCATAATCTATTACCCCTCATAATCTATATCTCATCATAATCCTATATTCCCTACCATAATTCTATGTCTTTCAAATCTTTTCGCTGGACTTATCTCCTGGAACTTTAATGTTATCTTGATAAGTGTGAAGCCAGCTGTATCTTTTTCCATAATTATTTTTTAAAGCATAAATTTGTTTGTTTCGTTTAGCGGCTTCTTTAATGGCGTGCTGTGCGCCACTTTTATCGTCAGCTCTAATTACAACAACTCCTTCGCTTAGATGAACTTGAGTTTTATCACGATGGGCAAAATGCGAAGGATAGGTGGTAATTCCTATAGGATATTGTGAAATCAATAAATGTTCGCGGGCCATAAAATCTTGATAATCTTTATTTTCTAGTGGATAATATTTGTCTAAAGGTGTTCCTAAAACAGCAATAGTTTTGCCGCTAAATTCTACTGCGGTTTGGTGAGCCAAAGTGTCGCAGCCCAGTGCTAAACCACTTAAAATAGTATAGTTAGCATTAACCAGACGTTCTACTATTTTTTTTCCGTCTGTTATGTCTTGAGAATCTTCCAATCTTCTTGTACCTATTACGGCCATTACTTTGTTGTTTAGAAGCTCTTGATTTACGCGGTAGTAAAGAAGAGGTGCTGCTATGTCGACGTTTTTAAATCCTGCAGGATAATTGTCAGATGTTATAGATAATAGTCCAATATCTATCTCTAATCGTTCATACGTTCTAATTAGTTTCTGGAAGGGCTTAGATAATTCTTTGATAGAAGGTAATTCTTGTTTTTTCTCTGCGACACGATCAGCGTTTCTAAACCACGAAAACCCCAACACCGCCACTTTTCGTGCCTCTTGGGGGACAATCTTCACTTCAGGATTATTTGGTTTTGGCAGTGTCTCAAGTGAATATTCAAACGGCATAACAAATGAGATAATCCTTTTTGTATTATTTCCGGTTTCAACTACCGGCGCG
>JACPCC010000016.1 GCA_016179995.1 Candidatus Woesearchaeota archaeon
ATAAAATATCTCCCGTTGAAATTAAACCAACTATATTTGACAAAGAAAAATTAGCTCAAGAATTAAACGAACGTCTCAAAAATAAATCATCGATTGAAGAAAAACCAAGTAAAAAACTAATTAACATCGAAGAAAAACTTTCACATTTAGATGAGCAGCTTACTCCGAAACCATTAGTTAAAAAAATAATTCCTACACTTCCAGTGGAAGTTAAAAAGCCAGTACTTCCCAAGAAGAAACCTTTCTATCAGTATAGCAGCAATTCTAAACTCAGTAAAGAGCTATCTAAAATCAATGAAGAATTAGAGGACATGAAAAATGAGTAAGCTAGATAGAACTCTAGACGGAATAAGACACATTCTTCTAGATGACACTCGCGGCTTAACTATCCAAGAATTAGCCAATCAAACTAAAGTTTCTCGTGTTACTGCCGGAATGGCTTTAATGAAAATGGAAGGCGCAGGACTGCTTAATGTTCGCGTAATTGGCAATTGTAAACTACATTATTGGAAAGAAAAAAAAAGGTAAAACTAAATCTTCTCAAGATGAAGTTATTTTTCTCTTTATTCAAAACTACTTGTTTTTGTAGAGTCCTGCTAATTTTAAATCAATAGCTTTAAATATACGTACAGAATGGTACTTGTACGTACAATGGTCAAAGAAGGAAATGATAAGTTCACAATTTCTGTAAACAAAGGAGTTAAAGATAGATTCAAAGCTCTTTGTGAGAAATATGGGCTTCAGCCCGGTAAGCAGATAGAGTTATTCTTAATGGAAAAAATAGAGGAACTAGATGTCAAAGAAAAAAAGAAGTAAAAAGCAAGACTGGCTGCTAATTAGCGGCTTGCTGTTGGTCTTTGTGGTTGCACTAATTGGGACTATACCTCATGATTATTTTTTTCTTGATAAATATTCTGATCAATATTTTAATCAATTAACATCTATTTTTCATAACGGTAAGGAGATCATAACTGGAGCTGTGGTAAGCGAAGTAGTCAATAAGGAGAATACATTGACGGTTGTTCCTGAGACTATTCCTGAAATTATTCCTGAGACTGTTCCAGATACTCCTCAAATAATTCCTGAAATAATGCCAGAAATTGCCCCCATAATTATTCCTGAGACCACGCCTGAGATAATCTCTAAAAATACTTCTACGCTTACTTCAGAAAATACTTCTTCAAGTGAATTTGGAACAGCGTTTGTAGGTGAGTCTGAAAGTGGATTAGAAGTGCAGGTGGATGCGACAAGTACTAGTTGCGGGTATGTGCAAGGAGATTTGACATTGACAGCAAATGTAACTAATAGAAGTACTTGCTTTCAAATTAATGCTTCAAATATTACTTTAGATTGTGCTCAGTACAAAATCACTTACGACACGGCAGAAAATGGGCGTCAACATGCCATTAACAATAGTTTTGGTTTTCATAATATCACTATAAAAAACTGTAATATTATAACCACTTCAACTTCAGCTTATTCAACTGCAATAACATTCACCGGATCACAAAATGGTACAATTATTAATAACAATATTACCATTACTTCATCAAATTTTGCTGATGGCATTTATTTGTCTAGTAATTCTACCGGAGCAAATATCAGTAATAACTTTATTAATAAATCGGAAGTAGGTTATAGCTTGCAAATCCTAAGCAATAAAACTTTTATCTTTAATAATATCATCAATCATTTATCTTTAAGTGAAGGGATTCGTATTCTTTCTGCCAGAAATATCATCAAATTTAATAATATTACGGGTACTGGCGGTCATGGAATAAAGCTTAGCTCAGCAGGATTTAATAATGTTAGTTATAATATTATCAATACAACCAGCTCGCAAGGTATTTATATTCTTAGTTCTGGTTCTCAAAAAAATAGAATAGACCATAATATTATCGAAACAAATGGTGATTATGGTATAGAATTGAGCACAGGTTCTCAAGATAGTTTTATTGAAGAAAATTCAATAGTTACAAATGCTACTTCTGCAATTTATATTGGAGGCTCTACTACAGATAACGCTGTTTTTTTGAATAATAATATCTCTGCACCGGGGGAGTTTACTATAGAAAATGATGCCGCTGCCACAATTAGTGTTGTCTACAACTCCACATTTTCAAAAGTAAATTGGACTCTTGCAGACCTAGATACAAAAATGGAATTAATTTTAGGTCAGACAATCTCTGTTAAAAATAATAGTATTTACGTCTATGGTGATAGTAACATTATGAGTTTAAATAGTTCTGCTAAACTAACCTTTTATAATCTTCCCTATTCTACGACTCCCCATCTCCTTAAAGACGGTGTGCGTTGTGATAACACTAATTCCTGCAATATCTCTTATGATTCTAGCAACTTTATACTTTATGCTAATGTCAGTTCATTTAGTAATTATACTACTGAAGAATCAATAGGTTGCAGAAGTTTAACTACAAATACCACTATGAACAAACATCTAACCTCCAATAGTACTTGTTTCACCTTTGCTGCTAATAATATCTTCTTAGACTGTGCTAATTATCAATTAAATTATACTAATAACAGCTCTCTCTTGATTAATGGTTTTAATAACGACATTATCAGAAATTGCTACATTACAGAGAGCACACAATATAACAACAGTTTAAGTTCTCCAGCAATATCCATCATTAATTCTAACAATACGCTCATTGAGAATACTAATATTACTGCCGTGAATAACCATAGCTATGCAGTTCTATTAGATGGAACATCCAATAATACTATTCTAAAAAATCTCAACCTCACTACTAACTTAACTTATACTATTTTTGATAATAATACTCATTTAAACACTTTAATATATAACAATTCTTATGGGATGATTAACTGGACTTTAAATAATTTAACCACTAACATTAGCTTAAGCATTGGCAATACTATTTATTTAGACAATAATCTTATTGGTTTGACTAGTAGTAATCAAACTTTAAATCTAAACGGCTCTGCCCGTATTTCTTTCTATGGGCTAAACTATGAAAGAACGCCCTTTCTGCTAAAAGATGGCATTCGGTGCGATGGCACTGGCTTATGTAATCTCACTTATAATGCGGGAAATGGTATACTTTCAGCTAGTATCAATTCTTTTAGCAACTATTCAACGCAAAACTCTGTAGTTCAATGCGAAGTTCTTAACGAAAACCTCAATCTAAATCAAAGTCTAAGTTCAAGCACAACCTGTTTTATCTTTAACTCCTCTGATTTGACATTAAACTGTTTAGGGTATACAATTATTTATGGCACTAGTGGTGTTGGTTATGGAATTAATATAACTGGATTCGCAAATTCCATCATTAGAAACTGTCAAATTACAGAAGGTATCTCTGGAACTTCTTCTTACGGGATCTATTTAGATAACGTAACCAACACTTTAATTGAAAAAACAAACATTACTACTTTAGGTTCAAACAGTTTTGGCTTATATCTTAATTCTTCTTCTAATAACACGTTTAATAACTTAAATATCTCTGGAAATTCCTACTCACTTTATTTTAAAGCATTATCTGGTAACAATACCCTTATTTACAATAATTCTTTTGGGACTATAAACTGGACTAAAAATAATTTAACAACTAATATTCATTTAAGTATAGGCAAAACAATCTTCATCGAGAATAATAATGTTGGCTTGACTGATAGTGATCAGGCTTTAACTTTGGATAACACGGCACAAATTGAACTTAAAGGACTAAGATACGCAAACCAGCCTTATTTATTAAAAGATGGAGTTAGATGTGACGATACAAGTAGCTGTAACATTAGCTATAGTTCTGGTATCTTATCTGCTAACATCAGTTCATTTAGCAATTACAGTACACAGGCAATTCCTAGTAACTGCTCTTATCTAAATACCGACATCAGTATTGACCAAGACCTCCATAGTAATGGAACCTGCTTAATTGTTAATGCTTCAAATCTCAATATCGATTGTAACAACAATATTATCAACTACTCTGCCACTAGATTTGGTTATGGCATTAATGTCTCCGCAGAATTTAGCAACACTAGTATCATTAACTGTAATATCAAAGAGTTTAATGCTTATAATGGCTCAGGAATCTATCTTGCTGGAAACAACACAATTCTCGAAGAAGTTAATATCACCACCTCTGGAGTAAGCAGCTACGGGATATTTTTAATCTCTTCTGGAAGCAAGATAATAAATACTAACATTACTACTAATAATACTTATACTATTTTTAATAATCGCAGTTTTAATAATTCTTTATATTACAACAATGCTTTTGGTAGTATCAACTGGACTAATAACAACCTCACTACAAACATTTCTCTTGCTATCGGCACAACTATTTTTCTTGAGAATAATAAAGTTGGTTTGACTGATAATCCTCAGTCTCTTGGGCTAAATGGAGTTTCATCAATCCAAATATTTAATCTATCTTATAGTTCAACCCCTCATCTGTTTAAAAATCAATCAAGATGTGATAACACCAACGCTTGTAACATTACTTATGACTCTACAAACAAGATACTTTATGCTAATGTTAGCTCTTTTAGTAATTATTCGGCTGTTGAAGCTATAATCTGTAGTACTCTTAACCAAGACACTACGCTTAATCAAAACGTCTCTTCTACGCAAACTTGTTTTACAATTAATTCCTCACACATAACTTTGGACTGTGCAGGGTACACTATCAATTATAGTACCGGTACTGGTGATCCAGGATATGCCATATATAACTCCGATGGTTATGACAATATAACTATAAAAAATTGTAATATTGTGGAGGGTGGTTCTGTAGCTTATTCTCATGCAATAGTCTACGATAATGGTGCTACAAATGCTAATTTCTTTAATAATACTTTTACAATAATTAACTCAAACTGGGCTAATGGTATTTCTTTAGAAGCTAGTTCTACAGGTGCAAATATCTCTAACAAC
>JACPCC010000017.1 GCA_016179995.1 Candidatus Woesearchaeota archaeon
GTTTAGCGGATACGAAAACTGAAATGATTGGTACAAATAAACCTAAAGGTATAACTACAATAAATACTTGGAGTCAAGAAAGTGTTTCTAAAGGATACGAACCAATAACTGAAGAATTTGACCTTACTAATTTGGGTGTAGAATTATTTGAAGAAAAGTTGAATTTAGCAGACGATAAAATTACCCCAGACCAAAGAGATGCTCAATCTATTGCCGTTCCCGGACAGAATTTATTACCCAATGCGTTGTTTAAAGAACAATATGGATCACCTAAAAATTTATATTATTGGACTTTTACTGATAAAGATGATAAGCCAATAAAAGTTAATGATAGATTAGGCGATTTAATTCCTGGCGATGCTGATTCCAAAGCAATAAAAATAACAAAAGAAGATACTTTACGTTTGGATAGGATTGCTGTTCCGAAAAATAGTTGGCTGCATTTCTCGATGGAAAATGTTGTCAGTGCTTCTTCTACAATTCCACCAGCTTCAGAGATTACTATGTGTACCGCTACTTTAAAATTATATGATCAAGACGGAAAACTAGTAGAAAGTACAGCAACACCACTATCTAGACCATTTACTTTCTCTGAAGGTTTTGTTGTTGATTCATTCCCACCAAGCGGAGGGCACACACTCCCAGGATCAATCACTAAAACTTTTGCCACTACTTCAATAAATACCATAACCGCATCTTACGCCGTCTTAGAATTTATTAATAATGACGATTCCGACTGTTACATCCGTCACCCTATGTTACAATTATTGCCACCCTTAACAACCTCTGTAGATGGGAACACTCCTTTCGCTTTCTTTTCTTACGATGATCAAAAATATCCTAGTTACAAAACGCCTGAAAGCTATCCGCGTTCCGGGCAATCCTGTTGTCCTCAAGATTCCTGTTGGAATGGCTATGCTTGTATTGCTTCCATGTCGGATACGTTATTAGCTGAACCCTTCCAAACTACATCAGGAAAGAAGTATTATCGCTGTGTTGCTGGCACGTGGACAGAGCTACCTTTATTGCACGACTGGAATTATGATAAATCTGGTTTCTGTCAGTCAGATAATCAATGTTTTGTAGTTAAGTCTAGTTCGGAGATTGCGGGAACGACAGCACGAGCAGGTAAAGAAGTAGTCGCCAATAGAACTGAAGGAGTATTACCTGATAAAGTTGGTTTCACACAACAAACAGATCTTTTTTACTTACCTACGTGCATCAATTCAACTGAATATTTATTCGACCATTATTGTACTACTGGAGATTGGAGCAGTAGGACTAAAATATTAGCGGAACAACTTTTAGAGTATGCAGAGGAGGATGATTATACTTTATATTGTACCACGCCGAAGAAAGCTGTATTAGATACTCCAAATTTAGAAGGTGCTTTCGCTCCTTATATCCTTGGTGGAGCGAGTACAGAAACAGCCGCAACTCCTGCTTCTGATGGTGGGATTGTGCCTACTGTAGGTGGTGACGCTCCTGGTTGTTTTAATTTAGCAGAATACAGTGACAGTGGCGATACGGCCGAATTAATACCTTCTAACGAAAATACCTGTGTCAATAATTTCTGCATCTTGAAAAAGAAAAATGGGGATGAAACTAAAACTATAATAGCTACGACTTTAAACAAGCCGGTAGATGATCCAAATACCTTCCTTAATACTTTGGATGATAAGTTTAAAGATATTACCAGTGGTACTGATGAAACTACAAAACCGTGTTATACTACCGCAACAGATAAAGCAACACTTGATTGTGACGTTCCAGAAGGCAGTGAAGCGGGACTAAAATACATCCCTCAAATCGAAGCAATTATCTACGGCAAAGAAGGCATTGAAGACGATTTAACTTGGGATGAAGCGATGGATATAATGATTGCTTTTATCGAAGATTTCTTAGGATTAGAAGATGAATCGGAAGCCATTGCTCTATTAGAAAGCCATCTCAATGTACGAGAATTATATTCTTTAAGGGCGGATGATAAAACGGCTAGTGTCATTAAAGAAAATCTAGTCAAAGACGATGATATTCTGCTTTGGGCGGAATATAATGGATTCGAAACCCCTTTATGCCGATTTGTAAAAATCAGTCAATTACCTGAAGAACTACGGGGTTTAGATGTAACGCAGGAATTCCAAGAAGGACTTCCCGGCACAGATATTTTCTCTTGTTTTGATGATGGGGATAAGAAACAGGTTGTTCTTCGAACGGATAAGAAAGACGCCGTCGACTGGCTCTTTCCACAACTGAGCGGGAAGTTGAGAGTGGAAACGACCGATTAAAAACCACTAGCCAACTTCACGTATCTTTTCTTTCAATTGTTCGAGAAATATCTTCCAATCTGGTCTTTGCTTTTTTGGCACGTAATGATTTAGTGTATCAGCTATAACTCTTATTTCTTTTTCTTCAAAAGTTATTCTTTCTATTATCTTTTCTTTATCTATTTTCATCGCTTCATGTGAAACTTCCAGCAGATAGTATAAATCAAAAAAATCTTTTCCTTCGTTTCGTGTCATTATACAAGCTACTTTTTGTTTTATCAATTCTTCTATGCTGTAAACGTTCATTAAACTAGATTCGTACGGAACAAATCCAAAATTAACTATTTTTTTAGAATAATTAACGGCTTTTTTGATAACCTTAAACTCCAGCATTATTTTATCTTGATGAGCTAAAGGATTAATATAAAACAGATCATACCTTATGGTTTCTTTCATTATTCGCGGTCGGGCAATATTAAATCCTTCTATATTCTTTATGATTTCATTTGTGACTGTTAAAGCTAATTTAACGGTGCTGTCAAATATCAAATCCAAATCTATATCTTCTGAAAATCGCTTGTTTTTTAGATAAACTCTGTTTATGGCCGTTCCTCCCTTTAGCACGATATTTTCAAATTTTTGAAGTTTTGCTAGTACTTTGCTTACCATTTCATCTTTGGCAATATAATTTAGCGAAAGCTCTTCTTTTGCTGCCAGTCTTCTTAATTCATTTAAGTCCATTACATCCACCAAGAAAGTATTTTATCTTCGCCAAGGTTGTCTTCAACAAGCCATTTTTTGTTGAACTTTGACGGCGCTTTATTAGGTATTAATTTAACGGGGTATTTAATATTTTTTAATAAAAACTCGAAAACAAATTTTGGCACTTTTAGTTTTGTCTTTTTTTTCATAAGGTCTAACAAGTAGCCCGTTCTTTGATATAGTGAGCTGTTTGGCGTGAGTTTAAAAAAACTAATAAATTTGGGCCAATCTATTTTTGCATTATAAAAAGCTTGACTAATATTAGTCATCCCTATCAATCTGGGCTTGAGAAGGCAGTCAAACAAGGTTTTTTCAATTGAAGAGACGTATATCTCGTCTTTTTTTTCAAAACCAGTAAATGAATCGGGAAGGGGAATAAATTCTATGGAATAGTTTGTTCCTTTAAGATCCATTCTTTTGCGAAATTTATCTGTAATCACAAATATAGTGAAGTCTTCGTAGGTTATTAAATTATAATACCTTAAGGCAGAGCTTAGACCAATATAACCATTTCTTATTCTTGATGCCAGTTTGTGATAACTCTTTAACTGTTCCTGGTTATAATAAAGATCTTTCCTGGCTCTGTTTAGATATTTTTTCTTAGCAAGATGGTACAGGAGTTTGTTTATTTTGTTTGCTTTAAACTCGGGAAAGATTTGCTGGACTATTTCGCTGTCAATTATCTCTTTATCTTTAATATATTCCCACAATCTTTGCTCTCCTCGGCTTAAATAGTTTTTTTCTACCATATAATGCCTAAAATGGGGATGATGTATATAAATCTTTCTAAGCTGAGAATGGGATTTGTTCTTGTAAGTCATGAGAAATTCGCCGAAAGCGTCTCACCACGCCATATCCACAGAAGCGGCGGCTTCTGGGACCCCAAAAATGCCCGGCATTTTTCAGGGAATGGCGTGGCTTGAAAAGAGACGCTTTCATTGATAGGAGAATTTCTGTGACGCAAAAAGGCGATAAGCCTTTTGCGCAGAAGGGAAAACTATCTCCTCTTGCGCCAGAAAAGCAGAAAGACGAGCATTCATACTACAACCTAAAGGTTGAGTCTTTCTGCTTTTCTCAGCGTAATATTATTCCAAAAATATTTTCTAAACTGGCTCTTCGTACAATTAAGCGGGAAGTTGAGAATAGACAACACGAATTAAAAGCCACTCCCGCACTGGACAAGTGCGGCTAAGGTATTTAAATAAGTGTATATTATGATTAAATTATGGATAAATCATTAGTTGTTTTTGAAGGAAAAGACATTCGTAGAACTATATTTAATAATGAATGGTATTATTCTGTTATTGATATTATCGCTATTTTAATAGAACAAGAAGATTTTCAGACAAGCAGAAAATATTGGAATAAGCTAAGTCAAAGGTTGAGAGAAGAAGGAAGTGAAGTGGTGACAAATTGTCACCAGTTGAAGTTGTTGGCTTCAGATGGTAAATTAAGAGAAACTGACTGTGCCAATACAAAATCTATGTTCCGGATAATTCAATCCGTTCCTTCTAAAAAAGCAGAGCCACTAAAATTATGGTTAGCCCAAGTTGGCTACGAGCGAATCCAAGAAATAGAAAATCCCGAATTGGCGCAAGATCGAGCTAAAGAATACTATGAACTCAAAGGTTATCCTAAAGATTGGATTGAAAAGAGAATCAGAGGAATTGCCATTAGGCAAGACTTAACGGATGAGTGGAAGAATAGGGGTATTGAAGAAGAAAAAGATTTTGCTATTTTGACTAATGAAATAAGTAAAGCAACTTTTGGCAAAACCGTAAATGAATATAAACAGTTTAAAGGTTTGCAAAAACCTAACCAAAACCTTAGAGATCACATGTCTGATTGGGAGCTAATCTTCACTATGCCGGGAGAAAAAGCTACTACCGAC
>JACPCC010000018.1 GCA_016179995.1 Candidatus Woesearchaeota archaeon
ATTATACTTCGACGAGAAAATAGCTTTCTCTTCTGGCGCTTGGCGTAAAGAAAAAATAAAAATAGTTCCTCCTAAAGATGCCTCGGGAAGCTATCAATTTCAAGTAAAAGTCCTTAATGAGAGCGGCGGTTTATATGGTAGAGAACAGATCCTACGTCTTATCATTAAAGAAACCTCCTCTAACGTCGAAATAGAAACTCTCAATAATAAAGAAACAAAAGAACAAATCTTGCCTGAAAACGAAACTGTACAAATCACTAAATGGGTGCAGAAAAACACCCCCGCTCAAAAAAATAAAGAGACTACTGATTGCCTGAATGATTTCTCTTGCGACGATTATTTTGTTTATCTGCCTTTAGGTGAATGGTCTTCGCAGGCATTATTCGAAGCCAGAGCCCGTGAACGTGCCGCTTTCTTTGAAGGGATTTCAGACTTTAAATTTAAGAAAGTAGGCAATATCTTTTTACCTCTTAATTTTGTCAAAGACACCTGTAAAATAAATTCTTTTGGCGCACAATCTGCTCGTGACCATCTTCTAGCCAAGCGTTGCGCAGATCGTTTTGTAGATAAATTAGGTATCTCTTATGAGAAAGTAATTGCCCTATCTTCCTCTATGGCCGGGGGTTATGCTTTTATCAAAGGCAAATCAGTCTACACAACTTTAGGTTATATCGGATCTTCTGGAGAAGAAAGCCCCAGTATAGTGGCACATGAGCTAGGACATGCATATTCTCTTTGTGATGAATATGATTTTAAGATTTACGAAATCCAAAATCGTCTTTTCGGTGGAAAAAAATGCCGCAATAAATTTCCTAACCAATGCTCTACCAACACAGAAACCTGTTTAGGCAATACCCCTACTTATCGTGATTATGAAGGGCAAACAGTGCAAAACGTCTGCCTTGGCCAACAGCACTATAGTGTCATGGGTTATAACCAAGGTTATGAATGCGGTTACGATGCTACTGGCGGATATGAAGCAGTTAAAAATTAAATTTGAGGCATTAATAACATGTTAAATAGAAACAAAGATTTAATGAAAGATTTAATGAAAAATAACAGAACATCCATTTTATTATCCATCATTATTACTTTATTCTTCATTCTAGCCACAGAAAATACTGTCGCTGAAAAAGAAGTCTTGGAAATAGACTTTTTAATCTCAACAGAAAATACTGTGGCTTTGGACAATCTGCGTGTTTTCTACGACGAGCCAGATGCGGAAGAAATCGAAAATGAGGATTATTCGTTATTAATTTATAATCAACAAAGAGCAGTCTTGCAAAACCAGACCTTGCCAGTATATTTCTATCTATTCGATTCTCCGCAGCTGCCTAATGAAGTCCCCCTCACTATCAAAATACCTTATCATCAAAATTATAAATATTTAGAATTGCAGAAAAATAAAACTACTTTTTTCTTCAAAGATATTGGTATATTATGTCAGAAAAATAAGCGCTGCGAAGCCTCTGAAAACTATGCTTCCTGTCCGCAAGATTGCCCTTCCGGAGGCAGTGACGGATTTTGCGATACTCTAGCCGATGGACGCTGTGATCCAGATTGTCTAGCTAATGATTTAGATTGTTTAAGTAAAGAAGAAGGAACGTCTTTATGGTGGGTTATTATTTTCTTAATTTTAATAATGATAATTTTATACTATTTAAAGAAAACAAATAACTTTTCTAGATTAATGGAATTATTTAACACAAAGAAAAAAAAGTAAAAAATAACAATTAAAAACAATTAGTTCTTTGCTACTTCCGCTCTACTTACGTAACTTTCTGAAGTTGGTTTTTTCGCCAAACCAGTTACTCTTAAGAAACGTTCGTAAAGTGAAATTGCATTCAAAGCTTCTTGATAGGCATTATCTGAAGTTACTTTTGGAGCAAAAGAATCTCCTCTTGGTTTAAAGTGATATACTTTTAAATTATTTTGCTCTCTATTTCTGCTATGTAACGATAATAAGCCAGTTTCTGAATTATACCTTGCTAATATTCCCGTGCCTAGTTCTCTTAATGGAAAATCTCTGACATATAGCTTATTTTCTAAACCTTGAGGTTCTGTTTGAGTCATTAATGCTACAATTTGTTTTCTTTCATTTGCTTCTGCATTATAGGGTGTTGCCATTACTGCTGCACCTAAACTTCCTGCTAAAACATAAGCACTTATTTTATTCATTAAATCCATTTTATTTGCCTCCACCTGTCCAAAATTCATTAAGCATATACTTTATATGTTTTAACAGGGAAGAACGTTTTCTCTGTGGTTTGTTTATAAAGATATAGATACTGGAGAAGCTTAAAAACTATGCCTACCTAACATTCTAAAGAAACTTTCCTAAAGAAAACAATAGCGGGGGGAGGTCCTCACATAAGTGGCTTCGCCCCTTATCAACCCCATTGTCAATAAATTTTTCAACAAGAAAGAACAAAAACAATAGCGGGGGGAGGATTTGAACCTCCGATCTATGGGTTTCACAAAAATCTCCGATTTTTTGACGTCAATCGGAGCTTGGCATATGAGCCCATCGGGTACTCCTGGCTTCCCTACCCCGCTATAATTTAACAAAAACTATCTTCTTTTAAAAACGTTTGGGTGAAAAACTGGTTTAATATCATCTTCTAGAAACGTGGCTATTTCATTTCGTTTATCGTCTGTTTCTATTTGCGGGCTTCACTTAGTTTTACAAATAATTTCTTCCTTTGCATTTTTACTCTTTTTTAGGGGTAACTTTTATAAATTGGACACCATAATTCACATCTAAAGCTAAATATTACAAACACCAAAAGAGATACATTTAACACTATGAAAAAAACCAAATTATTAGGAATTCCTGCAGCAATTGGGCTTGGGTTATATCTTGGTTATCAAAGTATAGTCTCTTGTTCTGGACCTGTACCTTTTAAGGTACTTCAAACAGAAGGGACTGTACCTATCTTAATGTATCATAATATTGACGATAAAGACGATAGATTTAGTGTTTCTCCTCAAACTCTTCGAGAACATCTTGAATTTTTACACGATCATGATTTCAAATTAATCACTCCTGATGACTTCTTTTCAGGTTATTACCAATCTCAGTCGGACAATAAAAAACCAGTCCTCTTAACTTTTGATGATTGTTCAGAGGGGCAGTTTAGAATAGAAAATGATTCAATAGATCCAAATTCTGCTGTAGGTATACTCGAGGACTTCACAAAAAAAAATCCGGACTTTGGAAAAGGAGCAATTTTCTTTTGTGACTATATGAAAGAAACTGCAACTGGTCAATTCGTTTATTCAGTTCCATTTGATCAGCCCGATTCTTCAACTGAAAAATTAGATTTTTTATTAGAACATTATACTCTTGGCAATCACACTTTAACTCATTCTTATATTGATAACTCTAGTAAAAAAGAAGTAGAAACAGAAATTAAAAGTTTAGATCAAAAACTTGGAGTAAAAACAACTTATTTTGCTTATCCTTTTGGACATCTTCCTCAATCAACAGAAGTTCAGGCTTATTTAAAAGAAACGATGACTGGTAGTTTTAGTTGTAAAAATGATTTATCTTTATCTCCCGCTGACCCTAAATTTGATTCATTACATATTCCCAGAATCGAAATGAATGAACACTCACAGTATAAACTGGATTTAATCAATTGGCGGTTAGAACATCTTTTGGCGCCCCAGCAAACCCTGCCGTCTTTGATACCGGTTGCTAGCGCAAGAGAAGAATCTCCGCTTCAAAAATCCACAACACAAATGGCTGCCAAAGAGACAAATCCTAAAAATAGACTAATAATCTTAGATCCAGGTCACGGTGGAATAGATACTGGTGCCGTTGTTGAAGGAATGTATGAAGATGAAATTGCTTATGACATTACAGTAAGATTAAGAGAACTTTTGCTTCACGATGGTTATTCTGTACACCAAACAATATATGATAACCAAACGAAATATGCTCCTGTCGATAAACTAGTAGCTAATAAAAGCGAATATCTAGTAGATGCTCATGGCAAAAAAATAAAGTTAACCAGCAGATATTTAGGAAAAAGAACGGCTATTATTGATAGTTTTTATGATTCTGGTCAAGATAATCTACTGGTTAGTGTCCACATCAATTCAGTATTTAATCCACTTATTAGTCCGGTAAACTTTGATCCAATACTTAATCCCCTTTTCACTTCAGTACAAGGTGCACGAGTGTATTATCCCTCTGAGAAAATGTATGGTTCAAAACCAGCTGAAGAAAAATCCCGCCGATTTGCTCAAACAGTAAAAGCATCCTTTGAAAAGTATCTTATACCTACTTATTCTATAGATTTTCTAGGCTTAGAATTAGGTTTTATGAAAGATACATTAGACTTTGATAGATTCCACTTAGCTATTTTTGGAACTAAGCTAGAAGATAAAATCCTAATAGAATGTGCTAACCTTCAAAATCAGAACGACAGAATAAAACTAGCCGATCCAAATGAGAGGCAAAGATTAGCTCTAGCAATTTATGATGGAATTGTCCATTATATTAACCAGCCATAATGGTTTTTAGTCTTAACTAGTTGTAGCATATTTACTTGCTTCTCTAGCATATCCTGCGCCGGTAATAGCACCCGTATGTATTCTCTCTTCAGTATACTGTGGAATAACTCCATACTTTGGTTCTTGTCCGTATTTTTGTTTCCACTTTTCTTTTACAGCTAAATATAACGGCGAATCCTCAAATTCTTGTTTTTGACTTCCTTTCATTAATGTTTTAAGTTCTTCCTCTGTAAGGGGCTTATCTGCGTTGGGATAATTTATTTCTTTTGCTAGCTGTAGAAATCCACTAACAGTTGCTGGTCCTATATTTCCGGTTGGAACAACATCTCTTTCAATATAACCCAATTCTTGTAATTGTGTTTGTAAAGCTGCATCTCTTGGTCTATATAATCCTGTATTATAAGTTGTAGCAATCAATCCTGTCTCTTCACTAGTAAGGGATCGTTCAGGTGGCGCATATAACTCAACTGCTTTAAGTAAATATAATTGTGCATATTTTACTGCTCCTTCTGGTGTTTCTAATTCATCTCTTGTTGGTGGCGGATTAATTTTATATTCTCTTGCTAGATCTCCTGCCGTCTCTAAATGTATTTGGGCAGGTCCAATAGCCGCAGTAGAAGGGAATAAAGCATCTGGAATAATCCATTGGTATGTTTTTTTTACGTCATATCTGGTTAGTCCTTCTTCTGTCTCTCCTTCAAAACCGCTTTCTCTTTTAATATCGCCTAATGATAATCTTACTAAAGTTTCTCTATTCTTTGGATCTATCTCGGGATGTTGGCGTAAAATTTCATCTGCCGAGTCATAAGCCAATTGAACCCATTTTCCTGGATTGGAAACACCATCTTCTCTAAGCTGTTGGGTTAAAGTCCTTTCAGAAGCAGGAGTTGAACTTGGAATAGAATCACCTGGTATTTTAAGAACATCTCCTGGTTGAACTTCTCCGTCATTAATTCCATTTATTTTACGTACTTGTTCTTCAACAATTGGCAACTTCTCTTCGGCAACACCAGCTCTTCTCAAAGCATCTGTCACCGTCTTTTCTCCTTCTTTTAATTGTAAACTCACCATCTCTTCAGTAATCCCATGCTTTTCTAAAACTTCCTGTCGTAATTCTGCATCTGGTCTTTTAACTAAGTATAATGAATTCTTTTCATCAACTGCTTTTGCTAATGGTTCAGTGTATATTCTCCCATCAAGATGCTTAACCATGTAAGGTCTGACGGTAATCTGTCTATCTTCTTTCAAAATAATTCGTTTAGTTCCTGGAAGAGGATTGCCAGCGCTGTCTAAATCATCAGCAAAATAAAACTGTCCATCACTGACCATCTTAGCTTCTTTCATAATTCCATTATCTTCTGTATCAGCTATCTGAACAATACCTATCATCCCAGCAGAAACATCATTCTTTAATCCATAAGTTTTCTTTAAGAATCCTTTAAGCGATTGCTGCGGAGCTGCGCTATAATCATATTCAAATGTCGTAGCTTCACCCCAATATCCATTAGCAGAATGGGTGTGCCTATTATTTTTCATTGATTCCTCTTCATTAGGATCATCTTCTGTTTTTTTCTTACCTTCAACTGAAGCAACTCCTAGATAATTAGAATCCAGATGTTTGCTAAAGCACACTCTAAACAAATCTCTCCCTCAACTTTACTTGCTGAATAATCACTATTTTCTAACTGAGTAACATCAAATAAAGCTTCTTTTCCTAAGACCCGATCATGGATCATCTGTAAACTTTGTCCCCTATATTTTTGTTTTAAATCATCAGGGAAACTTGTTGTAATATCATCATTTCTTAATCTTTTGGTTACTTCTTTCTCGGAAAGACCTTGAGCTTGCAATTCTTTATATTTCTCTTGAGCTGCTTTTTCAACTTCGAAAAGTAACCTCTGATCTTCTTCCGAAAGTTCTGACTCTCTTTTCCAGAGTAAATCACCTTTTATATTATCGGCTAATATCCATGAAGAACCTACATAACCTAACTCCTTGGCTACTTCTTCACTTAATCCTGTACCCACCAACCCTATTGCTGTTTCTCTTTTAACAAATCCAGCACAGTTTGCTCCACTTAAATCCATCCTGTTTGCTAAAGCACACTCTAAACAAATCTCTCCCTCAACTTTACTTGCTGAATAATCACTACTCTAAACAAATCTCTCCCTCAACTTTACTTGCTGAATAATCACTAACTTTAGATTCAACGGTTTCAATAATATTACCATCATCATCTTTAATATTAAGCTGAAAATCAGAATTCATACCGACAGATATGGAACGACCAATTTCTTTATATAACTTATTTTCCGTTCCATCTACTTTATACTTTTTATTACCGGCTATAATCTGTACATCGCCTGAAACATCAACAGTAATTTTTCCTTTACTATCATCATAAGAAACAGTCGATTCTGCTCCGTCTGTTGATACGATTACAAAATTATTAGAATTTAACTGGGATGCTTCTACATATCGTTTGTACCTAGAAACTGTGTCCTTGCCCCAACTACCATCTGGTGAAATTCTATCCTGTGGATTTTTTTCGTTATATTCCTGCTGGAACATCTTTACTAATTCTGCTGTTTCTGTTCCATATTCTCCGTTAGCTATCTCTTCTGTACTCAAATAAGGTCTGTTAAACTTGCTCTCATACCAAGAATTTAAAACAGTTTTGATATCTACTAATTGATTAAAGCTAGGCTCTCCTTCTTTGAACTTATCTCCCTCCCTAAAAAATGTTCTTCCATTTACATTTGGCGTACTTAAAATAGAAGCACTCAAAGGATTAGCATTACTCTTACTTGCTCTAATCTCAAACTCATTAACCTTAACTGTAACATCTCCACCAATTTTCACCGTTTCAGAAAAAGCTACATAAGGTCCTGTTTCTGAAGAAAATAAAGACCCAACAATACCTTGTTTAAAAATTAACTTAACTTCTTTTTCATTTGACTTGACTTCAAAATTATTAACTATAAATTTACTTTTGGGTAGGAGGTTTAATTTTCCTCTTATTTCCTCATAATTATTAATAGAAGCACTACCCTCGACATACATTTGTGTATATTCACTAATTCTACTAATTTTAGCATTATTCAAAGTCAGCAAATTCTTTTCTTTATCATAGTGGATTGCCGATTCTTCTGTCAGAGTAATACCATTAAACTCTTTAGCTTTTCCTTGAACATTGCCTTTTTTATCAATTGTGCTTGCAAATGCAATAGGCCTTGGGGCAACAGCCCCTAATATATATCCCTGTAATTTCAATAATGAAATACTTTTTGGATCAATCTTCAGCATTGGCTCTGTTTTTTTGTTACAGGCAAAAGTAATATAATTAATAAATAATCAATACCTTTGCAACAATAACAAAGCGGGTGTGGTGAAATTGGCAGACACGCTAGACTTAGGATCTAGTGCCTAACAGCATGGGGGTTCGAGTCCCTTCACCCGTCTTGGTATTTGCCATTTAATTTACCATCAACACCAAACCCCACAATATTACCGCTAAACTCGGCAATGTCAATTCCCTTAGCATTCTGTAATCGCAGAAAAGAATCTTTATGTCCATTAACATTATTTACACTTTGTGAGAAAAATGAATTGGCAATAACCCTATTATCATCTTTAGTATACTGGTATGCAGAAAGTAAATCTATATACCTGCTTTGTTCATAATCACTTAATATCTTAAATTGCGTTATCTGTGGTTCCGGTAGTTGAGCTAACTGCAAAGCTGTCGGTGTCTCTATCAAATTAAAATTTTCTGGACTGGGATTATTTTCAAAATCTATAATACAATCATATTGATCAACTGGACATTCTGCTAGTGCTTGAAGGCTTACAACTATCATTAAGAGAAATGCTAATCGAATAAGTCGTGGTGATCCGTTATCTTTCATCTTAACCTAGAACCAACAAAGTTCCCTTCTCTGTAACTCTATTATTTTTTTCATCAGTAATGGTGATTAAAAAATCATATTCTCCGGCGCTCTCTGGTATAAACTCAATACTGCCCGTCCAGGAATCAATTTCAAATAAATCCGAATCATCTAAATAAGTAAGCGCTAAATTTTGTGAAGATGAGGCGCTAAAAACAAAAAAAAAAGACTCTCCCACCTTGCCTACCAAATAAGGAATATCTTCTGTTATAATACTATTCTCTTTCCCAATAATCTGCAAAGTAAATATATCTTCATCAAAATCTCCATCAGCATTTTTAATCCCCACTTTTATAAAATAAGTTCCACTTTCTTCTTCAGTTGGTGTAAACCTAATTATTCCGGTGGTTGAATCTATATCAAATAAATCGGTATTATCATAAAAAGTAAAATCGCCTCTTACAGCTTTAACCGCATACACAAATTCTTCTCCTAGTTTTGCTTGAAGTGAATCAATATTTTCAATAGATAATGGTCCTTCTTTTTCGGACAACTCGAATTTATGGGCAAAATTAAAAATCATCGTGCCTGGATTATCTCGCAAAGAATAAATGATTATATAACTATCTTCATTCTCCACTTCCTGCATATTCACACGAAAATTGCTTTCATTAGCTAATTTAGATAAACAAGTTAAGCAGATAAAATTTTCATTCTTCTTCTGTTCAACTGTGAAATTAGAGGAAGCATCAAATAATTTTCCAAGATTAGAGAAAGTGCTAGCTTGAAATTTATCTAAAGAGATAATCTTTCTTTCATTTCCTGCCGTAAGATCTATTCTGTTTAAATCTACTAAATCATTATTTAACGAGATTATTTCTCTTTGAGCTTCTAAATTACTTTTAGCTTCTAAACTGGTATCTAAATTTGGATTTATGCTATAATCAATATCCGAATCTATTACACTCAAACGAATGGGAATATTAGCTATAATTCCAACTTTATTATTTGAAAGAGAAACCTCAAAATTAATCTTTTTTTTATCTATAAAAGAGTAATATTCATTAAATATCGTCAAATCTAAACAACCATCAACTCTATCGAGCAAAGCAGAACTTATCTCTTTTTCCATGTCTTCTTTATTAGGGATGTTCTGCACGCCGTTATTAAGATAATAAGGTATTTGCAGAGAAAAATCAAACTCTTTTACACCAAAATCTAAAGAATCAGGAGGTACTTTATAATATCCACCCTGTAAAGCGATTAGATAAATAACTTCATTTAATTGATTATTTAAGCATCCCTCGATATAATCTTTTATGGGTTGCGTGTTGCTAATTTTTGATGTAAGACCATCCGTAGTAAAGTTCTGAAAAAAATAAATACTTACTGCTGATAATAGCAGAATCACAATCCCAACTATAATAAACACCGTCACCTGTCCTTTTTTAAACATACTGTCGATAAAACCTATTAGACTATATAAAGTTTATTTTTTCTTTCATCCCCCTTTTGTAAATTATCAAGTTTCAATACTTTGGTCAATAATTATCACTATTTCCTTTCTTTTATCCTTCCTAAACTATCTCTTCCTGAAGAGAAATCTATTTATACCTTCTACCAGCTACTGAAAGCATGGCTTGGCTAGGCAATCTTTTTCGTTCTTTAAAAACCTCTTCTGATTCTAGTGCCAGTAAATCAGTAATCCACCTAAATGACCTTAAAGAATGGCTTGGGGTACAGAAATACAGCCTTATCTCTCAAACTAAATTAGAAGGTGCATTTGTAGATTATTTAGATTTTCTTAAAAGCAAAAAATGGGAAATTGAATCCAAACTGGAAGCTTACAAAGAAGAAAAAGCAAGCGACAAAAAAGATTCTTTAAAACCATCTTTTTCTGAATTATCACAGACTTTAATGCTGCTCAATTTTGACGGTGAAGAAGGCTTTGAACAAGTTTTGGAAATCCTGCAAAAATTCTCCCAAAATCTTAACCTTCTTCTGCAGAAAATACCTACCAATTATCCATTTCTAGCTGATCTTCAAGCTCTAAAAGTAGTCGAAGAGCAGTTTGAAGCAAAATTAGTTAAAACTGGCATTAGACAATTAGAAAGCCTTCAAAAACAGAGCACAAATTTAGAAAATTCATTAGACCAGATTAAAGAGATAAAGAAGCGCTTAGCTTCGCTTCAAGAACGTCTAGTTCAAAGCCAGAAAATGAAAACAGATAAAGAAGCAGCCATTAACATTCTTAAGACTGACCCTTATTTTCCAGAAATAAAAGAAGATGTTGAATTCTATTCTCGTGTAAAAGATAGGAAAGTTGAAATCTGGGCTGAGCTTAGTAATTTTTTCTCTACTTTAAAACCAGCTTTGCAAGAGAAAGAAAAGGAATTAATTCAATTTTTCGCTGAACCATTAATGGTTAAGAATTACATCAATGAGCCAGTCTCAACTTTATTTTCTGACGATACACAAAAGATAGTTTCTTTGCTTCTTTATATTAAAAAACAAAATGAGCGCAGCTCTAACAATCATACTGCTAAATCTCTTTCTGTAAACTCTTCTTCTGTAAACTCTCACTCTGCACTTTATTCCAAATCAACTATTTTAGAGCAGATAAAATTAGTTGAAGCTGGCTACCTCGAAAAGCTTCGTCGTGAATACATTCAATTAGAACAGAAAAGTAAAGTCAATTATCAGGGCCGTTCTGGTTTTGGTCTCATGTTAAAGATGGAAGAGAATTACTATCGTCTGGAACATTTCGAAAAACAAGTGCGTGAGTTAGAAAGTAGAAAACAGCAGCTAGAAAATGAGATTAAATCTGTAGAAGAAAATATTTCTCAAGGGCTAAACCAAATTAAAGAAGTTGTTAAAGAACAATTAAACAAAGAATTAGAAGTGACTTATTCTTTGTAATTTTCCCTCACACACATTGTCTCTAAAGTCACACAAAACATTTATAAACCATAATACTTTCTAAAATATAAACTAATACTTCCAAAAACATACTCTGGGTTATTTGAAAAAAATAATTTGTTTAGCTCGGCGCGGTCAATAAGTTTTCCGAGCGTAACCACTCGTCAGATGGTTTAAGTTCCCCGCCAGATAAATTAAATATGTTGTTTTACACCGACTACACATTTATGGCGGGACGAGGAAAACAGACCGCCGAATTGCTAAACAAATACGAAAAAAATAATCATAATCACCATGAAACTATCAGAAGAAGAAAAGCTGCGAATATTTGACCTCTTCAGAAAGAATCTCTTTTCTGAATTTACCATAAATGATATTATGAAGAAGCTCAAGAAACGTTCTTATAGCTGGATGTATAACGCCCTAATGAATTTAAAACCATTTTTTAATACCAAACAAACAGGAAAGATATATTCATTCAGTATTAACTTAAATAACCCGGGAACGATTGCTGTTTTAACCTATTTAGATAAAAAAGAAGCTTTAAACATAAACGTTCCGATAGTCGATAAGATTATCAACAGCATTTCCAAAAAGAGTATTTTCTTTACATTGTTAGTAACAGGAAGTTATGCAACTTCTACCAACAGAAAAGATTCAGATATAGATCTTATTGTTATTGTTAACAAAGAAGATAGCAAAAAAGAGATTAAGCCTTATATTACGGAAATAACCCGGCTTGAACCAATCGAAGTAGATTTACACTTGTTCACCAAAGAAGAATATTATACTATGTTAATCAATGACCAAGAAAACTTCGGAAAAGAATCATTTAGAAAACACCTATTGTTTTACGGAGTAGATGCTTATTATCAAATTATTAAAGAGGCGATGAAGAATGGTTTATCAACCAAAATATGATTATCTGAGTAATGAAGAAGAGCTGAAGAGAATAGTTGAAGAACATCAGAAAATTGGAAGTATAATAACAATTAAAGAAATAGATTATCCAAATATAACTCTAAATTTTTCTAAAGCAGAAAACGAGTTGAAACATGCAGAAGCAGCCTTTAAGATTTCTTTTAATGATTCTATAAAGAAAGAATTAGAGCTTTTGGAAACAGATACATTTTACAGTGGAGTTATCTCTCATGCTTATTACGCCATTTTTTTCGCAGCTAAAGCCTTGCTTATCAAAGAGAAAGTAATCACTAAAAGCCCAAATATTCATAAAGCTACTTTAGATGCTTTTTCATGCAAAAAATTTCGTGGTGTAAAACCTCGCCATTTATGGCGAAATTTTTGCATCCACAAAAACGACAACGATCGTTTTTGGGAGCCAGAAATGATAGTTTCATACCATGCATGCGGAGAAAAGCAACGACTTTTCTAGCACAAGAAAATAAACAAGGATTTATTTTCTGTGCAGAAATAAAGTATTCTCTTTATTTCTTGCATCCCAGAATTGCCCGGCAATTCTCAGGACTTTAATGCATGGTGAGACGGTTTCACGCATTTTTATGATATTACTTTATTCTAAGTGGAAAATTAGATGTAGAGATTTTACTACTTTACAAGTCAGCGATTATAAAAGCAGATGCTTTACTTAGCCTATTCGTGTCAGAAAAAGAAAAGAGGGCTGAATTCACTTACAAAACGCTTCCAGACGCCAATAAGATACCGGCTAAAGAATCATTTGATAATGCTAATCAGTTTTTGACTAATATAAAGAAGATTGCTTTATCGTGAAATTTAGGTTTAAGTGTTATCAATTTTTTATTTCTTCCTATACCTCTTAAAACTTTTCTCCAAAGCTTTTATTCCCTGTAATTCCCTTCCAGAAAGGAAAGCAATGGCCGCTCCTCCCGCCGTAGATACATGCGTAAAATTATGTTCTAAATAAAATTTATGTATAGCCTCGGAAGTTTCTCCTCCGCCGCAAATGCTTACTGCCGGCACCTGTCCTATAAATCTAGCTATTTCCTGTGTAGAATGAGCAAACTGCGCCCATTCAAAATAGCCTAATGGGCCATTCCATACTATAGTTTTAGCCGGATGTAAATATTGTTTAAATAATTCAATAGTTTTTGGTCCTAAGTCTAAACCCATTTCTGCAGTTGGCATATTCTGTGCTTCAACAATACGTGTTTTAGTGCGTTGAGTAAAATTTTCTGCTACTACAAAATCAACCGGCAGTATAATCTTGCGTGACTTTCTCAAATTTAAAATTTTAGCAGCCGTTCTAATAGATTCAGCATCGACTTTAGACAATCCTACATTATATCCTCTTGATTTCAGAAAACTAAAAGCCAAAGCTCCGCCAATTAAAATATAATCAGCTTTATCCAAGGCTTGTTTGACTAAATCAATTTTATCCAATTTAGCGCCGCCTAAAATCCATACTGCCGGATGCTGTGGCCTTAGTGCGCAGCTAAGATAATTAACTTCTTTTTCAAACTGCAATCCTGCAAGAGAAGGCAGGTATTTAGTTATGGCTTCCACAGAAGCATTAGCCCGATGTGAAACAGCAAACGCTTCATTTATATAATAATCAGCTAAACTAGCCAGCATGCTGGCAAAAGCTGAATCATTCTCTTCTTCCTCTTTATAAAAACGTAGATTTTCTAAGAACACAATCTCGCTGTCTCCACTTTTCTCAACTACATTTCTCACTTCTGTGCCAATACAATCTTGGACATAAGTTATTTTTATAGTAGGAAGCTCTTTCTGTAATTCTTTAACTAAAGGTGCTACGCGCCACTCTTCTACAACCTTGCCTTCCGGACGGCCTAGATGTGTAGCTAAGATTATGGTGCAACTTTTTTCCAGAAGCATCCTAATTGTTGGTAAAGCAGTTTTAATTCGTGTATTATCTAAAACTTTTCCTTTCTCAATTGGTACATTAAAATCCACACGTAGAAAGACTTTCTTTCTTTCTATGGGTAAATTATTCAGTTTAAAGCACTTCATCTTTCAATCCTCTTTTTTGATTGTTCTAATTGATTTCTTAACTGGGTTCATACCCCATAGCTTGCTATGATATTAAATTACCCAGTTAAGATTAAAAAATCCCAACTAATTAAATACCCTGCAGCTCTGCTGCGATTGGGATTTTTTATTTTTAATTTTTGATAATTAGTATTTGTTCAGCTCAGTGCGATAAGAGCTATTCTCAACGGATTTCTTATGATTACTCTTCCTACTTCTCTTTAAACGGCACTTCTTTTCTAAAGCCGCAACTTTTACAATACCAAACATCATAAAGTCCATCTGCAAAACGATGTTGGCCTTGATGTAATTTTATATGGCATTCTGGACAATCAGTAATCATAGATGTGATAATAATAGCTTAGTTTAAAATTGTTTCTGAAATTTGTTTAAAGAAGTTTGAAAAATAGTCATTTTGAAAAATTTATTATCCTTTTGTGTAAAAATCATGACTATTTCAAAATTCCTGAGTGAAGAAACTACTTCACTGGGGCACAAATGAACTCGTTGTTTCATTTCGTACTCTTTAGAACGCTGAGAAACGCTGAGAAAAGCAACTACTTTTCTGGCGCACAAAAAACCTAGTTTTTTAGTGCTTTGCACTAGATTAATTAAATTTTGCAAGGTTCTTTTTACTTCACTTATTGAAATTACTTTCATTTATTGGATAAAAACAATCTAGAACTGCTTCAATATCTTCCTTGCTGCATTCTCTAAAATCTTCACTAAAAACTACTAACGGTTCTATAGGCCCGAATTTTCTCATCTTTTGATAATGCTCAAAACGTGGTCTGACTCCATAATTTGTAAACATATGATCATCATGGAATAACATAGTCATATAATCTGAAAAAGAACCGGCTGTTAAACTAATGATCATATCATATTTACCTACCAGATAAGAAGTGGCCAGATGGCAGGTGCATTCATCTCTGTAACGTACTGAGGTAAACTCATAACCCTTTCTCTTTAAATATACTAATTTTAATACACTTCCTCCACTCATACCATTTCTAAGATTATCTTCTAAGCTTATACTTCTGGCCTTGGCAAAATCTTTACATATTTTGTATAACATTTGTTTTCTCTAATATTTGTTTTCTTTTTAGTTTTTTAAATTACTATATAAATACCTAACAACTGGGCACTATATTTAAATAATTAGCGTAAATCCTCTACCTCTTTAGGTAGAGGATATAAGCGGATAATTCTTTTATATTCTACGAATCACTTTCTTTAGTGCTAGCAAAGTGATGAGCCTCTAAATAAAAAAAGAGGTGAGGCTCAATGAGGTATAGCAAAAACTTCAGACACCAACATGCTAATGGTATGAGCACCTGGCATTTTGAGTGGTGTACAAAGTATCGCTATAAAGTATTTAGTAGCGAGAATAATAAAAACTTTTGCACAATAGCACTAAATGAGGCAGCTAAAAAAACACAAGTTCAGTTACTTGAACTTGAAGTTCAGCCAGAACATGTTCATATGATTGCTGAACTTCCATTGACAAAGACGCCTATCGACGCTGTACGTGACTTGAAAAGTTTGAGTGCAAGAATCCTTTTTGCTTTGATTCCAAAGCTCAAGTGGCGTTATCCTCAACGAAAGTTTTAGAGTAGAGGTAAGTTTGTCATGAGTGTTGGCAACATCACTCTCGAAAAAGCAAAAGAATATGTACAGAACCAAGGGACTCATCACGCTAAACTCTTAGTTTTAATTTGTTGGAATCTTCGCCCGATCCGTAGCGAGGGTCAGCCCGCAGGCTGAGGGCTTGCCCCGAAGAGGACGTCAAAATTCATAGAACTAAAAAAAGGTGCTTGTTTTATAGACTTTTTCACTACTTTTTATCTTTCAATTATCAAATCTCTTCTCAAATCTCTTTTTCTAATCAAATACACTTTATCATTCTCTCTTACTAATTCTGTGGTTTTAACTGTAATTATTTCTCCTTTGGCTGCTTTTTTTATTTTGCCGGAGTCATTATACATCTCTTTCACTTTCATCTCTACATAACCTGTAGTGCTGCCAGTAAACGCTATTTTATCTCCCATTGAAAGTCCCACGCTTTCAACTTTGAACTCAGCAATACTATTTTTTTTATAGAAATTACT